>NZ_CAXBLF010000008.1:0-79007 GCF_963976535.1 uncultured Algibacter sp.
ACAATAATGCTCCAGTTTTTTGGTAGCTTCTTGTACGGTGTATGTTTTTTTTGATAACTGCATGGTTTCAAAAATAGCAATTGTTAGATAGACATTAAGAATAAAAGATTAGAAAAAAACCAAATTTGCTATACCGAGCCTAGTCTAAGTATAGATTTTAAACTTAACGATTATGAAAAAGATTACTTATTTAAAACCCTTCTCCTTTTTAATTGCACTGCTTTGTGTGGTTTCTTTTGGGTTTGGGCAAAGAAAAATAGCTGAACTAACCTTTGAAACTGCTGGTGGATACTCTACCAGTATTCCTGAATTTACTGACTATGTGCCACCTGCTGGTGGTAGAGACTATTTTATTAGAACTGATGGGAGCACTATAAGAGGGAATACCGCTGGAATAAATTTTACAAATATTCAAGGTTCCTATTATTTTGCAGCTCAAGATATAGACGGAGAAGGTGCTGTTTTACCTGTTTTTTTAAATATAGATGACATCAATATTAGTGGTTATACTAGTATCGAATTTAGAGTATATCTAGCAGAAGACGACCAAGTAACTAATGGTGGCACTCGTACTCAACATTGGGATAATGCTGATTATGTTCATTTTAACTATGATATTGATAATACTGCTACGTTTTCACCTTTATTATGGGTTGAAAATGATGGTGGCGGTTTTAATAGAGAACCGCAATTAGATAATGATTTTGACGGTGATGGTGATGGTACTCCAATAACCAGTGCTTTTACTCAATTTACGAGAAGTATTTCTGGAACAGGTTCTTTATTAGATATTGAAATTATTTTTGATCTAGATAGTGGAGATGAAGATATAGCTATAGACAACATAGAAATCTGGGGAACTCTAATTCCTTGTGCTACAACGGTAACTTGGGATGGAACAAACTGGAGTGCTCCACCAGATATTACCACTGAAGCCATTTTAAATGCTAGTTATGATACAGCTACGGATGGCGGTTTTAGTGCATGTAGTTTAACTATTAGCAATGGAACCACTTTAAACATTGCTGATAATGATTCTATAGAAGTAGAAAACGATTTAGTAGTTGATGCTGGCGGTATTATTACGGTTCAGCCGTATGCTGCTTTTATACAAAATAACGATATTGGTTTACTGACAAACAATGGCACAATATCAGTTGCTAAAGATACAGCTCCATTAAATAATTGGTACGAATATACCTATTGGAGTTCCCCAGTTTCTAACGCAACTGTTGGAGTAGCCTTGTCAGATTCGGACGCTGGCAGACGATATATTTTTAATGCAAGTCAATTTAATGATGAATTTGCTGAAGTAGGCAATAATAATGCAACTGTTTTAGGACAAGATGATATTGATGATGAAGGTGATGATTGGCAATGGGTAAATGGAGCAACAATGATGCAATCAGGTATTGGATATGCTGCAACACATTCGGAAGCGGCATTTATTGTGCCTCCTGGACCATTTACTCCTCCTCAATTCAGATATACGTTTACAGGCACTTTTAATAATGGAGTTATTAACGTTAATGTTGATAGAAATGACACCACAATTGCCGACAATAATTGGAATTTAATAGGAAACCCTTATCCTTCAGCTATTGAGATTGATGCTTTTATGACTCAAAATATGTATGATGCTACAACAAATCCAAGTGGAACCTTAGAAGGAGCCATTTATTTTTGGTCACAAAACACTAATTATGCCTTAAATGCAAACGGTAACGAAGCTTTAAATTTTGATACTACAGATTATGCAACTCACAATGGAATTGGCGGCACAATAGGTGGTGATGGTTTAACTCCAAATGGATTTATTCCTTCTGGACAAGGCTTTTTTGTTTCTTTTTCAGATAGCTCCCCAACTAACTCAGGTACAGTGGTTTTCAATAATGCTATGCGAAGTTTAAGTTTATCGCCTGACAATAGTCAATTCTTTAGAAATTCAAATTCTAAAAAGAAGAGTACATCTTCAGCCAATAAACTATGGGTTAATTTAACATCAGATAATGGTGTGTTTAATCAAATATTATTAGGATACGCAGAAGGAGCTACTAATAACGATGATGGCGCTTATTATGATGCACGAAAGATTGTTGCACCAAAAGCCTTTGCCGCTCTTTACTCAACTATTGAGAACACTGATAAAAAATTCGCTATTCAAGGAAAAGCAACTAACAGTTTAAATGAAGAAGAAATCATCAGTCTTGGTTTCAGTACGAATATTGATGTAGCAACACTTTACAAATTATCTCTAGCACAAATTGAAGGTGAATTTTTAACAAGTAACACTGTTTACTTAAAAGATAATTTGCTTAATACGTTACATGATTTATCAGCTTCTGATTATACTTTTACTTCTGAAGTGGGAGAATTCAATGAGCGTTTTGAGATTGTATTTAACGCAAATGCTTTATCTATTGAAGATATTAGTACAAACGCTAACACTTTAAAAATTGTTGAATTAGAAGATGATCGTGTTCAGTTTACAACTTCTAGTAGCATAAAAACGGTTAGAATATTTGATTTATTAGGAAGACAATTATATGCATTTAAAGGGCAAAAAAATTCAGAAACTTATACCCTTTCAAATTTAAGTAGTACTATTTATATTGCTAAAGTTGAACTTTCAAATGGAGCAACTATAACTAAAAAAGCTTTTAAGAAATAGCGTTTTAAATAAGTTCTACATTTAATTAAAAAACACTGTACTGTCGCATTGAGCGCAGTCGAAATGCATTTAAGCTACAAGTTATATAAGTTTTTCGACTGCGCTCAAAATGACACTTAGGGTCATTGTGAACATCGTGAAGCAATCTGTTTAATTTTAACTGGGTTTCAGTAAGAAAGATTATCACGTCCTTCGTCCTCGTAATGTCGTTATAAACTATATTTCAAAGATAAGATAAAGTTCCGTCCTGCCGCTGCTATACCTGAAGAATAGGTTTTATAACGCTGGTCGGTTATATTTTCAAGGCTGGTCGTTATTGTGATAGATGTATTGATTTGATATTGCGCTCTAAAATTAAGTGTAAACCAAGACGGGCTGTATGGATTTCCGTTTTCATCTAAAGCATACATATACTCTTTCTCAATTTCTGAAGGCGCTAATTGATTAAAGGATAAATCGCCATTATAATTAGCAAAAAAATCTAATTTTAAATCATTAGAAGTCCAAAGCAAATGTGTATTCCCAAAACTTGGTGCTACATGTCTAATAGGCACTTCAATATCGCCTGCCTCTTCTGTTCCTCCTATTATGGAATACTGTGAGGTTAAATCAACTTGTTTTGTAATTGGCATTTTCAACCCAACTTCAAAACCATAAATCCATGCTTTTGATGCGTTTTGTATAGCCTGAACATTACTTAATTCACCATCATACATAATTTCAGTATTACCGTTTAAACGATAATCTCTTCTAACTAATGCATTATCCAAATAGGTATAATATGTACTCATATCCAGAATTAACTTGTCATCAAAATTTAATTTCAACCCTAGTTCGCCACCATAAGCATATTCTGGTCTTAAATCGTTGTTTGGCACGACCACAGAGCCAGGTTCTGAATCAAAAACCTTACCTATATCATCAATATTTGGTGCTCTAAATGCTGATGATGCGTTTAATTTCCATTGTATAGTCGAGTTCGGCGACCAGCTAATACCAGCGGTTCCTGTTAATGCTTCAGATTCATTCTTTGCAGATTCAAACGGCAAATTTAAATAGGCATTATTTTCAGTAAAATCAGCATCTGATGTTACATAATTAAAACGTAAACCTGACTGAAATACAAACTTTGGATTTGGTTTATACTTAATACTAGAATACACTGCGGCAGATTGCCAACTTGAGCCATTAGGGTATCTGGAAACACTAGATACTTTAGTGTTATTTGATATATCTTCTTCTATTCCAATAGACCACACTTTATTGTACACATACTCAGCCCCATAGAAAAACTGTGTTTTAGCAGAAAATCTTTTTTCCAAATCTAAATTAAATGAATAGGCATCAACAGCTTCTTCACGAACATATCGCATGGGTGATTGATAGTCTCTATCGCTTCTACTTTCTTTAAAATTTTGATACGCTATTGTGGCTTTTATTTTATCGTACAAATTTGATTTACTACTCAACTTTGTAACTTGTAAATTAGACATAAACCACTGTTGTGGGCCATAATTCCATTCGGTAGAACGCAAGGCACCATCTCTGTAACGAATTAAACGGTCATATCGTGGAATATCCGATGTTGTTGTGTAATATATGCCTAAATCAAAACTTAAGTCTTCATAAGGTTCATAATGCGCTTTCTGCATTAAGTTTAGTTGGTTATACCCAGAAAATTTTTGAACTAACGGATTATTATTTTGTATAATCACATCACCATTGGTTGTTGCTAACGCAAATTCAGGTCTTAAATATTCATTAGGACCATGGCTTCCCATCCTTAAATCGTCAAAATCAGTATATGTACCACTCGTTATAAAAGCCCATTTTTTATACCCCAAATTAATATCAAAATGCCCCGTTCTTTCATTACTAGCCGATGCATATCTAACCAAAGCATTACCGCTAAACATTAAAGAATCTGTATAGGATAGTTTTGGTTTTTGAGTGTAAAAACTCATAACACCTCCAATAGCATCGCTGCCATAAATTACTGAGCCTGAGCCTAAAGTAACTTCGGTATTTTGAATTGAAAAAGGATCGATTGAAATGACACTTTGAAGATTTCCACCTCTAAAAATAGCATTATTCATTCTTACACCATCCACAGTAATTAACAATCTATTTGTTGAAAAACCTCTAATCATTGGGCTTCCGCCACCTAACTGGCTTTTTTGAATATAAACTTGCCCTGAATTTTCCAATAAATCAGCACTTGTTTGAGGATTTGTAAACAGAATATTTTTGGCATCTATACTAACTATTTTCTGCGGAATGTCTTTTCTGTTTTGCTGAAATTTAGATGCAGAAATCACAATTTCTTCTAAACCGTGTGTATTAGAAACCAAATACACTTTATTTGATTTCACAATTTCACGTTTTGTTAAGGCTTTTAATACATGGGACAAATGCTTGAAATAGATGATTTCAGTATCTGAAAATTTATCTAAATCTGCCTCCCCTCTAAAATTAGTTACAACACTTTTAGATTTATCTACATTATAAACGGCTACTCCAAAAATGGGGGCTTTAGTAATTTTATTAAGAACTTTTACATTTTGTGCCTGAGAGGATATGGAAACAAGTATAAAGAAGAAAATAAAATAAAGCGCCTTCATAGTTTTAGCTAAAAACTTCATTAAATACATGTAAAGATTTAGGGGTTTTAAAGCTCCCCAAATGTAATTCAAAATATAGCAAAATCATACTTAAAAATGACTGCCTTTGCTTTGCATTAATTTTTATACTTGGTAAACCATCAAATGTTGTGCCTAATAGCTTTTTTAGAAGTGTTAAATTTTCACCTGAAAGCGCATAATTATTGCTTGGTTTGATTTCAAACATCCCTTCTTGTAAATTAAAAAAAGGAAAATCTATAAGGGTTGTGTCTGGATAAAAACCTAAATATTTTGTTAGTTTTAATAGAAATAATAAGTGAAAATTCGCATAATCAGACTGCGAATCAAGCCATAAAAATGTGCTTTCTAAATAACTATATAGTGTTTCGTTTTGTTCTTCTTCTTGCAATGTATTTGATAACACCTCAGATAAAAACATAACAATTGACCCTTTTAAAACGTTAGAATGTAAACTCGTGTAAATATAATTTGACTTAGTTTCTTTAACGCTTTGTAATGACCTGCTATTTTTATGAGTAAATACTATTTGTAGTTGAGATAACACCTGGAAGTAGGCCGTTTTAGAGTTCCCTTTTTTACTTTTTAAAACACCTCTTAATAAAAAACTAACAACACCTATTTCCTGAGTATAACATTTTACAATTAAGTCGTTGTCTTTGTATCTTAACTTAGAAAGCACAATGGCGTTTGTAGTAATAAGCATTATCTAACTACCATTAATTTTAAAACTTTAGTTTCAAACGTATCTAAATCTGAAAGCATCACCAAATAAACTCCAGATGCCACGACATTGTTTGCTAGATTTTTACCATTCCAATAGGCTGTACCTCCATCAATCTCTAAATTATACCCTTGGTATCTTTGATTTATTCTAGATTGCGCCTCGGCAACTAAATTTCCTTCAATATCAGTAATTTTGATATTTATATTTTCTGAAATATCCTTAATTTTTACTTTATCATCTATAATATTAAATCCAGGTCTTACTGGGTTTGGGTATGCAAAAGCACTTGATAAATCTTCGGATGCGCTAGACCCACCAGAGTTGAAAGAGAGCAGTCCTTTACTTGTTGCAATGTAAACGACACCATTTATTTTATCTAGTGACACATCACTTATACTATTTGAGGGTAAGGGTGAATTATCTTTAGTAAAATGAAATATAGTATTTTGCCCGTTTGGAGAAAGGTAAAACAAGCCTGAATCTGAGGTGCCAATCCATTTATTATTCGAGCCATCTACTTCAATATCAGTTACATATTGCTCGAACAACAATTCTTTAGCGATACCATCTTCCTCTATAATAATTTCATCAACTGTAATATTTTCTTCTGTAAAAAAATTGGATGTATTGTATAATACACGTAAGCCTCTAAAGGTCCCAATCCATAATTGATTTCTGTTATCTAATGCTACAGCTGTGGCTAATTCAGTAGGCATGTTCTGCTCATCTTTACTAATACTTTTTATTAATGGGCTGTTACCGTTTTCATTAAACCCAATAAGTCCATATTTATACGAAGCAATCCACTTTGTTTCATCATTACCGATAACAATACCAGCATACCCTAAATTTCCACCAGTAAAACCATCGATAATAACATCTGTAAAATCATAAGATTTCCATTGGTTTGTTGCCGGGTTATAAGATTTTAAAGGTTTATCTACAAGAGTACTTAAAGTCCAAAGCAGCCCATTTCTATCAAATAGAGGGTTTAATACCCTTACACTTATAAAACTTGTGTTATTTGGAATTACCAAAGATTCTAAACCGCTATTATTTTGATCATATAAAATAGTTGGAATATTTTCATTAACCTCTATTAATCCATTGTTGAATGAACTTATAAAAACTTGATTTGCACTAAATGGATTTATCGCTATACCATTTATATCTCTTGCTTGAAATGCCTCTTGATACGACACGTTTACCCAGCTTTCATTATTTAAATGACTAAAACCTCGTCTTCTTCCAAATGGCACATAAAACAAACTATAGCCTCCAAAAGTTACCCAAACACCATTAGGCTCTGATTCTATTGAAAAAGGTGTATTAAACAATGGCCCTTCTGGATGTATCTCGTCAAAAACTGATGTATTATTTATAGCTGTTTTTAGTATTCCAAAATCTTTTGTACCAACATAAATATTATCTAAATCAATTATGGCTGATGTATATTGTGTATTAAAATCAGAATTAATAGGGATTTGAGAAACAATTGTAAAATTTGAATCATATACAAAAACTTCATCTCTAGTTGTAACTATCAAATTTGAGCTAACAGATCTTAAATCTAGAGGCAACCTTGAGTATGTAAATAATTCACTTACTGAGTTTCCTATAATTTGGTATATTTTACTATTATTATTGATGGCATAAAGGTTATTTTCATTAGCTTCAATAGACTGCCAATTACCAGAACTAACTAATTGCCAATTTTGAAAATCGATTAAATTTAGGCTAGTAACTGGTGCTTTCCAAATACCATTACCGCTAAGACAAGAGGCATAAATATAATCTTCGAAAATTGTAGTTTGAGTTACAGGAATTTGGCTTCCTCCATTTCCAATAAAATAAGTGTCTCCAAACTCAAGTCTTTCTAAATCATAAACTGAAATCCCATAATTTGTTGATATATAGATAAGATTCTGATAAGGGTTAATATGATTAATTTTCTTATCTGTAGGTGATATTGTTGGCTTATCAATAATATCTACAACAGTAAGAATTTCAGTATCATTATCAAACACAACTTCAATAAGTCCATTTTCATAACCAACAACTAATAACTCATAATCTTCACTGTAATAAATGGTTGAAATACTTTCTCCAGATAACCCATTTACTGTAGTTATCTCTTTCATTTCATTAGTTTGGGTATCTAAACTAAAAATAGCATTATCCGCAGCGGCATAAATGATATTGCTTCCTTGAGTGACATCTTTAATCTCATTATAAGAAAAATATCCTTTCCAAAGCGCTGAAAAATCTTGAGAAAATTGATATAATGGAAATAGAAAAATTATAATGACTATTACGCTTCTAAGCATAGGTGTTTTTTGAATGTTCAAATATATTTATAACTAACGAGTTTTACGTCAAAATAATATATTTTAAACGAAAAAAGGCTGTCTGAAAAGTCAATTTTGGAGTAAATTGTCACATTGAGCATTGGTGAAATGAAAATATTTTTTCATTGAAAGCACCTTGCGAAGCAAACCGAAATACATTGAAAATCAAGATTATACGTTTTCGAATGCGCTCAAACTGACAACTCGAAAAACTTTTCAAACAGCCTCTTTTATATCGAAATATTTTAAATTTCTCTAAACAACACCTTGTGCTAACATAGCATCAGCTACTTTTACAAAGCCCGCAATATTTGCGCCTTTTACATAATCAATATAACCATCTTCATCTTTTCCATATTCTAAACATGATTTATGGATATCAGACATAATATCTTTAAGTTTGTTATCAACTTCTTCTCTTGACCATTTAAATCTTAAAGAGTTTTGAGTCATTTCTAAACCTGAAGTAGCCACACCACCAGCATTAGAGGCTTTTCCTGGTGCAAATAATATTTTTGCTTTATGGAAAGCTGTAATAGCGTCTTTAGTTGAGGGCATGTTAGCACCTTCGCTAACACAAATACAACCATTATCTAAAAGCATTTTAGCATCAGCTTCATGAAGTTCATTTTGAGTTGCACATGGCAAAGCCACATCACATTTAACTTCCCAAGGTGTTTTTCCTTTTACAAATTTTGCTTTTGGATAAGCCTGTAGATATTCACTTATTCTGCCTCTCTTCACATTTTTAAGTTCCATAACGAAAGCTAATTTTTCTTCATCCATGCCTTCTTCATCATAAATATAACCTGAAGAATCTGAAAGTGTTAGCACTTTCCCACCTAACTGCAATACCTTTTCAGCAGCATATTGCGCCACGTTTCCCGATCCAGATACAACTACATTTTTACTTTTAATACTATCCCCTTTTGTTTCAAGCATTTTTTGTGCAAAATATACGTTACCATATCCTGTTGCTTCTGGTCTAATTAAAGAACCTCCCCAAGACATACCTTTACCTGTTAAAACTCCAGTAAATTCATTTCTTAATTTTTTGTACATGCCAAATAAGAAACCAATTTCTCTAGTACCTACACCAATATCTCCAGCAGGGACATCGGTATTTGGGCCTATGTATCTAAACAGTTCACTCATAAAAGCATGACAAAAACGCATTATTTCATTATCAGATTTACCCTTTGGATCAAAATCACTACCACCTTTTCCGCCACCCATGGGCAACGTTGTTAAAGAGTTTTTAAACACCTGCTCAAAAGCTAAAAACTTTAAAATACTCGCATTTACTGTTGGATGAAAGCGCAAACCACCTTTATATGGTCCAATAGCGGAGTTCATTTGAACTCTATAACCCCTATTTACTTGTATTTCACCATTATCATCTACCCAAGAGATTCTAAAAGAAATCAATCGTTCAGGTTCAACCATTCTAAGCAGAATGTTTTTACCATAATAAATATCATGTTGAACAATGTAAGGAATTACAGTTTCTGCAACTTCCTCTACGGCTTGTAAAAACTCTGGTTCGTGACCATTTCTTTCTTTTACAAGGTCTAAAAATGCTTCAATGTTATCTTTCATATATACAATTATTACATTGTTATTTATTAAATATGTAATTTATCGATACAAATATACGTTATCTTCAAAAAAATATTCATTTATTTTTGAATTTCGCAATAAATATTTTCAAGTTGTATTAGTACAATTTATTAATGTTTGTTTGTTTTACTAGTTTTTATATATTTGTTCATAATAATGCCCTCAAAAAAAAAACCTTTTATGCTTAACTTGAAACATTTAGTTTCTACTTTTTGCTTGTTTCTTATAGTTCAAACGGCAAGTGCTCAACTAGGCTTTTCTCATGAAGTAGGCGTTATTGCTGGCCCTGTTCAATTTAGATCAGATTTTGGTAGTCGTGAAGATTCTAAAACAAATTTTGGTAATTCTGGTTATGGAATAGGAATTGTTCATTATTTAAATTTCGCATACAGAGCAGACTGTAATTGCTATACAACAGATACTTTTTTTAATGACCATTTTAAGTTAAGGAATGAGCTTTCTTATAATAAAACAAATTTAGAACACCTTGGAAAATGGGTAAGTCCTGACCGCACAACAATTGAGGCCAACCAACTTAGAGCACACAAAGGTGTTGCTAAAAACTTAGATATTGGTACTCAACTTGAGTTTTTCCCTTTAAGTATTCGCGATTTTCAAGGGTTTGCATACAGTTTTGCTCCTTTTGTAAGTTTTGGGGTTCATTACACCTCTTTTACTCCTGAGGTAAGCACCACATATGCTAATCCGGACCCAACAGCTGTTGGTGATGTTACAGACCCAAGTAACTTTTACTCTGCTTGGGAACCAGGTTCTGTTGATGCCTCTCCAGGTAGTACTTGGTCTATTGTTTCTAGCGTTGGCGTTAGATATAAGCTTACTAAGGTTTCTGACCTCATGTTAGATCTAAGGTGGCAATACTATTTTAACGACCGTATTGACGGTTTAGACCACCAATTAAGCTATAATAAGTACAACGACTGGTTAGTTTGGTTAAACTTTGGTTACATTTATTATCTAGATTAATAAACTATCCCAAAGCCTGCTTTAAATCGGCAATTAAGTCATCTATATCTTCAATACCTACACTAAGTCTTATTAAAGAATCTACAACGCCTGTTTTTTCCCGTTCTTCTTTTGGTATACTAGCGTGTGTCATACTTGCTGGATGTCCTGAAAGCGATTCAACACCACCTAAAGACTCAGCCAAAGTAAATACTTTTAGTTTTTCAACAATTTTAATAGCTTCCTCGAAATTATTCCCTTTAGATGTAAAAGATATCATCCCACCAAAATCACTCATTTGGCTTTTAGCAATATCATGATTTGGATGATTTTCAAACCCTGGCCAATACACCTTTTCAATTTTAGGATGATTCGCTAAAAATTCAGCGACAGCCTTACCGTTTTCGCAGTGGCGTTGCATTCTAACATGTAATGTTTTTATACCTCTTAATAGTAAAAAACTATCTTGAGGACCACAAATAGCACCGCTGGCATTTTGAATAAAGTATAATTTATCGGCCAAATCTTTATCATTAACTACCAGAGCTCCCATTACCACATCACTATGTCCTCCTAGATATTTTGTTGCCGAATGCATAACAATATCAGCACCTAAATCAAGGGGTTGTTGCAAATATGGCGTTGCAAACGTATTATCTACAGCTAATAAAATATTATTGTTTTTTGCAATAGATGATACAGCCTTAACATCAATTATATGCATCATTGGGTTTGTTGGTGTTTCAACCCAAATAAGCTTTGTATTCTTGTTTATATAAGCTTCAATATTGGATGCATTTTGCATGCCTATAAAGTGAAATTTTATTCCAAAATCTTGATAAATCTTAGTGAATAACCTAAAAGAGCCTCCGTACAAATCATTTGTAGAAACGACTTCATCACCAGGTTTTAATAATTTAATAATGGCATCAATAGCTGCAAGACCAGAACTAAATGCAAGACCGTATTTTCCGTTTTCAATACTTGCAAACGCATTTTCCAAAGCATTTCGAGTAGGGTTATGTGTTCTTGAATATTCATAACCTTTATGACCTCCAGGTGTGGTTTGAGCGTAGGTTGTTGTTTGATAAATTGGCGGCATAACGGCGCCATAAGCTTTGTCGTGTTCTTGACCTCCGTGAATGACTTTAGTATTGAATTTCATGTGGTTGTATTTATTGTTTTTAAAATGACACACTTGCCTACCGGAAGGCAGGTGTAATATCCATGTAATCATTTTTTTAGCTGACTAAGTTTTTAGTCCTGATGTTTCATCAGTAAATATCTTTTGCACAAATGTAAGTTTTAATTCGGTTTAGTAAAGTGCATTTTTTAAATCATAAGTCTAGAATCTAATAAATATTGCTTTTCTGTAAAGCCGTTTTGATAGCACTGATGTCTTTACTAAGATTCCCGCTTTCGCGAGAATGACAATTTAAACGGAAACCTCGATCTTTTTTATCGAGGAATTCTTTCTCAATTCAAATGCAATAATTATCTTTAAACTAGCTTTATATTAATATATGCGCCTTCATAAACATCTTATATCAATTTGTTGTTTTTTAGTTCTTTTCAATTGCGAAGAAGAACAGAAAACTGTTTTTTCAGATATCAATATCACTACAGATAATAATACTATTGTAGAAGTAAACATTCCTCAAGCAAGTGGAGATAAAACGGTATCAATTCAAATAAATTCTGAACTACAAAAAACAATTATTACGGCATTGCATATTGGCAACCCAGATGAAATCACCTCATCCAGCTTGGAGGAAAGTATTGCTTCTTTTAATGATGAATACAACGCGTTTAAATCTGACTTTCCAGAAACTGCACAAATATGGGAAGCTCAAATTGATGGCGAAGTGATGCATCAATCTTCAGAAATAATAAGCATTGCAATAACGTCATATACCAATACCGGTGGGGCACATGGTATTTTGAATATTTCTTTTTTGAATTTTAATTCTAAAACAGGACAACGTATTCAAAACAATCAAATTTTTAATGATATTGAAGCTTTTAAAACAGTAGTTGAACCTTATTTTAAAGCGGCTACACAAGATAAAAGTTTACTTTCAGATTATACAGAATTTGAGTTACCCGAAAATATTGGATATAGTGAAGATGGTATTGTTTTACTTTATAATACTTATGAAATTGCGCCCTACTCTAGTGGTATTATAGAGTTTGTTATTCCTTTTGAAGACGCTGAGCCTTATTTAGTTTTTAACAGCCTTTAAAAGCGCTAAAACGTACCCGTAATGTAAACCGTCATGAATCGCTACAAACTGCAAAGCCTCATCTATATTGTTTAAAGTATTTCCTGTTGTAGATACGGTATAACTGCTGTAATTTTCAAAAACATCATCATAGTAATCTTCAATCGTCTTTTCAATAGTAGTAGATAACAAATCTTTTATTTCATTAACTTCTATTTGAGTTAAACTTCCTTCAGGTTTAGTGCCTTTTCTAAATTTGTTAATCATTTCATCTGATAAGGTAGATTCTAAACCTGACAATTTATAAGCCAACAACTGCTCTGAAACAACAACATGCCCAATATTCCAAATGATGTTATTATTGAATCCATTAGGTGTTTTGTTTAAATCCTTCAATGAGTTATTTTCTATTATTTTTTTGAATATCCCCCTCGTGTTATTAAGAACCTGAAATGTAAAACCCATATGATATAACCAATATTTATTATTAAATTCAAAATTATTTTATATAATGCCGATATAGTATGAAAACTGCTCCAATTTATTGGACTTTATTGAATATATAATCGGCAATATTTAATTTTTTGATAAATGTAATATTTTTTTCATGACTGATTTTACTACCTTCCTAAAATTCTTTAGATTTCCTCCCGATAGCTATCGGGATTCAAGGAAATGAAAAAATAATTAATTATGAAAAAAGTATATTATTTAAAAACCTGTAGCACCTGTATTAGAATTTTAAAAGCGCTGAATTTATCTTCAGAATTTGTTTTGCAAGACATTAAATCTGAAGCCATTACTGTAAAGCAAGTTGAATACATGAAAGCACTGGCAGGAAGCTATGAAGTACTCTTCAGTAAACGTTCAAAATTATACAAAGAAATGGATTTGAAAAACCAAGACTTAACTGAACGTGATTATAAACACTATATTCTAGACCACTATACCTTTTTAAGTAGGCCTGTTATTATAGTTGATAATCAAATTTTTGTTGGAAACTCTAAAAAAACTATTGAAGCTGCACAGGCTGCGCTAAATTAAAACAGATTGATAGAACATATTAAAAAAAAAGTCCAACAGAAATGTTGGACTTTTAATTTGTTCCCTTTCGTGTATTACTATCGAACCAATTAAATTTGATTTTCAAAGAGTTAGACCTAAAACAAACCTTTCTTAGACATCGAACCAAATAGCTTATAATACAATATATTAGTTTATTCCTCCTTTTTTAAATCCTTCGGATACACCTTTACTATTTTACCGTTTTCCGAAAAAATTAAAGGTGTATTTTTTTACGCTTTGAACTTCAATAACTTCTCATAAGCTTTTTCTAAACCTATTGAGATTTTATCCTCTAATTCTTCTAGTTGTTCTTTAATTTCCATAATGTTTTTCTTTTAATTTATTCCAAACTATCCTGTCTTTAATGGTTAGTTTATCACGCGTACCTTCTGCTAAAATTTAAATCTTTTTTCTGAATTATCAGCAATTATCCATTTAACGACTAGTTGGATATATTTCTGAAACAAATTCTTTAATCCATTTTTATAGCGTCTTCTAATAACATCTACTGGGATATTATGTCCGCCTTCCAGTACTCTGGTTTTAACACGTTCAATTGCTAATTCTTCTGAGTCTAATTTTAAAAACAATAAAATGACTTCATAATCTTTTTGTTTAGCTTTTTTTATGAAACTAACATAGCTATTAGTTGATAACGTAGTTTCTAGGGCAAAAGTCTTGCCAGCTTCTACTAACTCATAATTCTAGTCAGCATTATTCTTCCGGCTTGAAAAGCAACTAAGTCTGGGTTAAAAGGCGAAATGCCTCTTGCTATTTCGTCTGCGTTTACAAACTCTTTACAATCAAATATTTCAGGCAAAACGGTAAATGAGGCTGTTGTTTTACCTGCTCCGTTAGGATCTCCAATTAAAAGATTGTCCAAAAATCTAGTTTTACCATTTACTTCCAGTTTATATAATGAACTAGAAGAAGGTGTTATACCAATTCCAATGTTTCCTGTTAAGTTTGTACTCGCTGTACCATTTGCTGAAGTTCCGTTTTCGTCTGTAACTTGGGAGTAAGAAAATGTTACCGTAAGACCGATTAATAAAAATAATTTTTTCATAATAAAATAGAATTATGATACACATTTTTAATCTAAGTAGAATACTCGATAAATTGTTAACAAATCTTTCTTTTTAGAGTATCCTGTTGAGGAAAACCCGTAATTTTATATTTAAAAATAATAATTTAAAAATTACAGATAGCATATTGTTAGGTTGAGTGTAATTGAAATAATATAGGAAGTCTTCTAAATCTTCGATTAGATAATGTATAGAACTTTCTGAATAAATATTTTACTATCATAAACTAAGTATTCTGCTATTAAAAAAATAAGCCAATTGCTTCTAAATCATTAAGTTTAGGCTGATGTCTTTAATAAGTTAAATTGTTGTACTCTATTATTTTTATAAAACTTACAATATACTTTCGTAACTTGCATTTAAGTTGTTCGTTATTATTGTTTTTAGGCTAAAACAATATGCTGATTACCAGCAAGATGAGCAATTTTTTTTATTTCAAATTAGTACGCTTAAGTGTATTATAATATGTATAAATCGTTTGATTATGTTTTAGTGGGAGCAGGCTTTTTTTGCTCTGTTATTGCTGAGCGTATAGCAAATGATATGAACAAAAAGGTTTTAATCATTGAAAAAAGAAACCATATAGGCGGTAATTGCTATTCTGAGATTGATAATAAAACCAGGATTGAATATCATAAATACGGTACACATATTTTTCATACTTCAGATAAAGAGGTTTGGGGTTACTTGTTGAAGTTTACTTCATTTAACAGCTATTATCATCAAGTACTCACCGTTTATAATGGTCAGGTGTATCAAATGCCTATAAATCTTGAAACCATCAATTCTTTTTATAAAATTAACTTAAAACCTTATGAGGTTGATGCGTTTTTGAAGAAAGAAATTGAAACTGAAAGCTACGACGAGCCTAAAAATTTTGAAGAGCAAGCCATCAATATTATCGGGCGCCCATTGTATGATGCGTTTATAAAAGGATATACCAAAAAACAGTGGGGTAGAGACCCCAAAGAATTGCCAGCACATATCATAAAACGGCTTCCTTTTCGTAAAAATTATTCAGAATCTTATTTTTTTGATACCTATCAAGGGATACCAACTGATGGCTATACCGAGATTTTTAATAAACTATTGGCTTCTAAAAACATTATGCTTAAACTCGATACAGATTTTCATCAAATAAGAGATCAGTTTAGTTCAGGCACAAAAATTATTTATTCTGGTTCTATTGATAGTCTTTTAGATTATAAATATGGTGCTTTAGATTATCGTACCCTTTCTTTTGAAAAAGAAGTTGTAGAATATGAAGATTATCAAGGGACTTCGGTTATGAATTATGCTAATCAAGACATACCATATACAAGAATACACGAACCCAAACATTTACACCCAGAGCGCGATTATCCATCAGATAAAACACTCATCATAAAGGAGTTTTCTGCTGAAGCAAACAGAGAAGATCCTTATTACCCTATTGGCGGCGAAAAGAATAGATTACTGTACAACAAGTATTTAAAAGAAATAAAAAAAACTTGCCCAAACTTTATTGTTGGAGGTAGGTTAGGAGACTATAAATATTACGATATGCATCATGTTATAAGAGAGGCTTTAAACGTTTATTCTAAAGATATTCGAGGATGAAAACACGATTGCATGTCGTTATTCCTGTTTACAATGAAGCCGAAATCATTAATGTTGTTGTTGAAGATTGGATAACAGTTCTCAATAAACTCAATATCAATTATAAACTTAAACTTTATAATGATGGCTCAACCGATTCATCTTTAGAAGTACTCAATATAATGAAAAATCATTATCCAGATTTTATTCAAATAATTGATAAGAAAAATTCTGGTCATGGTCCTACTATATTGAAAAGTTATAGAGAGAGTTTAGACGCTGAATGGATTTTTCAAGTAGATTCTGATAATGAAATTAAGGCGCATTGTTTTGCAGACTTTTGGAATATTAAAGACGGTTACGATTTAGTTATCGGTAAAAGAGTTAATCGTGATTCACCACTTTTCAGGAAAGTGATGACCTATTTCTCGTATTTAGTTGTTAGACTTTTCTATGGTAAAGGCATTAAAGACGTTAATTGCCCTTATAGACTTATGCGAACAAGCGCTTTTAAAGCTATTTTTACAAGTATTCCAGAAGATACCTTTGCGCCTAATATTATAGTTTCTGGAATGGCATCGAAGAAAAAGTTTAAAATAAAATCATTTGATATACAATTTGATACGCGCTCTAGTGGTGTTAGCTCTTTAAGTTCAAATGTTCCTAAATTGCTAAAAATTAGCATCAATTCTTTTTTAGAAATTATTAATTATGCAAGAAAAAGTAAGCTATAAGGAATACTTTATGTTTTTTATTTTGATTCTTGTTTATGGGATTTTTGCCATACGGTATTCTCCAATTTTTGAGCGTCTTGGTAGTGATAAAGAAGTATTTCAGTATATAGGAATGCTTATTAAAAATAATCAATTTCCATATTCTGATGCTTTTGATCATAAACCTCCAGTTATATATTTAGTTAATTATTTAGGTGTTATTTTAACGCCAAATAGTACTTGGGGTATATTTGTTATTTTAAATAGTTTAGGCTTTTTTAGCGCCTTGCTTATTTATAAATTGGCTGTAAATCAGTTTAAAAATGTTGTTTTAGCGCTTCTTTTATATGCGTCTTTTTTTTTTATAAATAATAGTAACTACATACTTGAAGAAGGGAATCTAACTAGACAACTAGCAGCGTTTTTAACTGTTGGTATTCTATTTATTGTTTTTACTGGTAAAAAAACGAATCTAAAAAATGCTTTAATTGGGGTTTTAATAGGGGTTATTTTTTTTACACAGCAGAATGAAATTTTAGGCGGATTAGTACTGTCTGGTTATTACCTATTATTTGAGAAAAAATTCAAATTTCATACTTTAAAAACTATTATAAAAAACAGTGCGTTTTTTGCATTGGGGCTGTTAATTCCTTTTGTTGGTATCTTATTAATCATCAATCACTGGAATAATTATAATGACTTTATTAATCAAGTATTTTTATTCAACTTTAGTAACTATATAGAAGACAAATCATTCCTAACTAAAATAGGCACTGTTATTTATGAGTTTGCTAAGATTGTATATGTAAATAAGGTGCTTTTAGTGATTTCGTTTTTCATAATCATCAACCTATTTTTAAACAGAAGAAACGAAAAAAAACGGAATATTGATTCTAAATGGATAGTCATTTTTATAGCCTTAATATTTCAAATATTATCTACTTCAATATCTGGGAAAGGCTATGGGCATTACTTTCTTATGTTCATTCCTTATGTTGTCTGTTTGTTTGTTTTCTCATTCAACAGTAAAGAACCAAATTATACAAAACTCTTCTCAATTGTTTTAGTTGGCGCCTTATTGTTTCATTCTGTAAAAATTTTACCTTATCAGAAACCCGATAATTCACTATTAAAAGTAATAACAAAAGAAGTTGCTTCTGTTAAAGATAAAAAGGGCCAGTTTTATTCATTAAATGGCCGATATCTTAGGGTTAATTTTAACTTGAATATTCCTTCGCCGTCTAAACATATTTATGCGCATTTTATGAACGAGGCAGTTGCAGAAGAGATTATGAACGACTTGCAGTTTAACAAAACTAAATATGTGTTGTTTGACACTGGCGATGCCCAAATAATTCCTCAATCCTTAAAATCGTTTATAGCTTTAAATTACGTAGAAGTATTAACTTATCAAGAGCATGTTTTGTTTGAACTAAATTAATTATTTGATAATCTGAAAGTTAGCTAATGCTTCTGCATAAGGTTTATAGGATTGATCCGGATGTTGCCTTTTTGCCAATAATTAAGCGATTAATGTTTAGACTCTATCTTATTGACTAAAGATTCTAATAAATACTAACAAATAAGCCGACTCAAAATAGACTCTATTAACAATTGAAACCAAGAGTTTATGAAAATATTAAAGATTGGAAACGCTAATTTCAAAAATTTTGTTGGTTATAAACTGATGTTATATCGTCTGGGAGAATTAACAATTACTAACTAAAGCCACTGGAATTTAAAGGTTTTTTCCATTATTTAATGCCAAATAGCATTAAAAAAAAATTACGACAAAAAATTGATAAATGTGCAAATTACGTGTAAATAAAAAAAGCTTCAGGAGTGTAAACTCTCTGAAGCCTTATCATTACTTGCTCCTTCTCTTGGGCTCGAACCAAGGACCCTCTGATTAACAGTCAGATGCTCTAACCAACTGAGCTAAGAAGGAGTGTTACTTATATTTATTTTTAAGCTTTTTAGTACTTTCAGGATACTTTTTCAGATTCTGAATATTCGTTTTGCTTTTCATTTTTTTAATATGGGTTTCTATTTTTCTTGCTTGAATTCTATCATTACATTCAATAGTGTAATATATTTTCCAGTCTTTTACCTGTTTGGTAAAAGAAGCTTCATAAAAACCAGAATTATGTTATTCAATTCTGTCTTGTAAATCCACAGTTTCACCAACATAATATCTGTCAAGTGAATTAGAATACAAAATGTAAACAAAATTCATTTTTACTAATTTTAAAAGAACTTACTCGCTTTGCTCTAACCTCCCGATAGCTATCGGATGAGCTAAGAAGGAGTGTGTTTTTTTACTAAGCGAGTGCAAATATATGTTGTTTTTTAATTACTGCAAATATTTTTTTAATAAATTTTACCTGAGTACATGACAAAAATTGATAATATATCGGATGTCAATCTGAGCGCAGTCGAAGACATTGGAAATATCGTATTCAAAAGCATTTCGACTGCGCTCAATGTGACACTTTTATATTTTTGTCATGTACTAAAAAATTTTATCCAAAAATAGCTTTATAAATATCATTCCCATTTGCGAATAAAACTAAAGCAATTAATAAAAAGAACCCCACCATTTGAGCGTATTCCATAAACTTATCTCCTGGCTTTCTTCCAGAGACCATTTCATACAACAAAAACACCACATGGCCACCATCTAATGCCGGTATTGGCAGTAGGTTTAAAACAG
Organism: uncultured Algibacter sp.; assembly: GCF_963976535.1. Taxonomy (NCBI): domain Bacteria; kingdom Pseudomonadati; phylum Bacteroidota; class Flavobacteriia; order Flavobacteriales; family Flavobacteriaceae; genus Algibacter; species uncultured Algibacter sp. Next base: position 20,345 of record NZ_CAXBLF010000008.1, read on the forward strand.
CTAACATGATGGATAAAAATGCTGTGATCCTCCAAAACACTTGCCAGCTCCAAAAACTAGGAAAGATATCGTAAATGGCTTTAAAACCTCCTACGCCTTTATAAGCGCCTGTACTTGGAGAAAAAATAGCGCCTAATTGATCCCAATATGAAATTAATTTATCTTTAGCCTTATTTAATCCAACAGGAAAAGATTCAAAAAATCCATAATCCTTAACATCATATTTATAATATCCTAAAGCTTCTAATGTTGCTGGTGTTGAGCCTGATGCATAAACCAAACCTAATTTACCTTCATCACTAATTTTTAATGGTAACTTTATTTTAGACCCATTTCTTATCACATTAACCGTAACTTCTTGTCCTTTAAATTTTTCTAAACCTAACTTAACTTCATCTGCATATTTAGTTTCAAAATCATTTATACCACTAATAATATCCCCTTTTTTTATACCACTAGATTTATTGTATGATGTATCTGGAACTTTAACAATAATAAATGGCTCTCTTAAATCTATAAGCCCTTTTTCCTTTGAGTCCAATAATTGAGCTAAAAAATCTTCTGGCATGGTCACTGTAGACTGACTCCCATTTCGTTCTATAAGAATTTCTTTTCCGAATAAAACCTTCTCAGAAATTTCAGAAAATGTTTCAATCTTATCACCATCTACCGCTAATATTTTATCACCGGTAAGAAGACCTGCTTTAATTGCTACGGTATTTTCAATAGCTAAACCATCTTTAATATTTTCATTTGGTAGAAACGTATCTCCATAAAAATAACTCATCCCTATGTAAATGAAAATGGCTAATAAAAAATTAACCGTAACTCCACCCAACATGATAATTAAACGTTGCCATGCCGGTTTAGAACGAAACTCCCATGGTTGCGGTTCTTGTGCCATTTGCTCGGTATCCATGCTTTCATCAATCATACCTGCAATTTTCACATAACCACCTAATGGCAACCAGCCAATACCGTAAACGGTTTCACCAATCTTCTTTTTAAATAATGAAAACTTTATATCAAAAAACAAGTAAAATTTTTCTACTCTTGTTTTAAAAAGCTTTGCAGGGATAAAATGCCCTAATTCGTGCAATACAATTAGCAACGAAAGACTTAGTAAAAATTGAGATATTTTTATAACAAACTCCATATATGGCTTAACATTTTTTTATAATCGTGCAAAAGTAAGCTTTTAAACCAAGTTTAAAAAGCCATTCGTCTAATGGTATCTGTTTTAACAATAATTTATACTAAATGAATTTCAAAATGATTGATAATAAATTAAAATTATATTTTCTTTAGATAAGATAGAAAATATAAGCATAGCCTTAGTTACGGTTCTATTTTATATTAAAATATAAAGGAAATAGAAACTAATTTAATCGGTTATTTTGAAGTTTATTTGGTATTAGTTCGGTTTAAATTTATCTAATCTGAAAATCATTGTATTTTTGCCCCACCCAGATTTGTAAATACAAACCTGACCTCCCTGAAGGGGAAGTATAATTAGAAATTTATATGTTAAACCTCGGGTATTATTAAATTTTAAGTTTCAATGCTATCATTTTTCAAAGCGTATAAAAAATTTGCCATTGTTTTTGGTGTGATATCGATAATAATAATTGCCATTATTTATAACACATTAAACGTTTACCAACCGCTTCCTATCTACCAACCCGCAATGGTAAGCACAGAACTTGTTGACAGCACCATTCAGCATCAAAAAAAATATCATAAAATAGCCGATTTTAGTCTCACTAATCAAAATGGTAAAACGATTACTCAAAACAATTATAAAAATAAAATATTTGTTGCCGATTTCTTTTTTACAACCTGCCAAACTATTTGCCCTATTATGACAAATCATATGGTTGAAATTCAAAAAGAAATTGTGAATGACCCCGATGTTATGTTATTATCACACTCAGTAACTCCTGAAATTGATACAGTTGCTCAATTAAAACGTTATGCAGAGGAAAAAGGGGTTAATGATAAAAAATGGAATTTAGTTACTGGTAACAAAAAAGAAATCTACAAACTGGCGCGTAAAAGCTATTTAGCGGTAAAAGACAATGGCGATGGTGGTCCTTTTGATATGGTGCATACCGAGAACTTTATGTTGATTGACAAGAAACGCCAAATAAGAGGGTTCTACGATGGTACAAATCCGAAGGATATTGATAGGCTTCTTGAAGATATTAGAATTTTGAAAGAAGAAAAATAAAAGAAGTTTTTGTTAAGTTGGTTGTTGTTAAATTGAAAACTCCGACTATGACTGAAAACTGCAACTGAAAACTTTTTTACTTCTAAACTTTTACACTACTTTTGCTTCTTTAAAATCAATCTAAATAAGCTTGCAAGATACTTTAGCACATTTAAAACGCGGGGAACGCGCCATTATTACTGATGTTTCGTCTATTCATATCCCATTAAAATTACTTGAAATGGGTTGTTTACCTGGTAATTCAGTAGAGCTTGTTCAAGTAGCTCCTTTTCAAGACCCTATGTATTTAAACATAAATGGATCGCATTTAGCTATTAGAAAAGAAACGGCTTCTCATATTTTAATTGAAAAAGTAGCGCATGAGTAAACAGATAAATGTAGCGCTGATTGGCAACCCAAATACCGGAAAAACCTCTGTATTTAATGCGCTTACGGGTTTAAGCCAAAAAGTTGGAAACTATCCAGGTATTACCGTTGAAAAAAAACAGGGTATCTGCAAACTACCTCGTGGTGTAAAAGCACATATTATTGATTTACCAGGAACTTATAGTTTAAACGCATCATCATTGGATGAAAATGTGGTTATTGAGCTTTTACTCAATAAGAATGATAAAGACTTTCCGGATATTGCTGTAGTTGTTACAGATGTTGAAAATTTAAAACGAAATCTTTTACTCTTTACTCAAATTAAAGACTTAGAAATACCTACCATTTTGGTTATCAATATGTCTGACCGTATGGGTTACAAAGGTATTTCTTTAGATATTGATTATTTAGAAGATAAATTAAATACTAAAATAGCGCTTGTTAGTACTAGAAAAAATGAAGGTATTGATAAATTAAAACAGCTTATTTCAAATTATAAAGATGTCTCTGTTGCCCCTTGTATTGATACTACGCAAATAGATGTTGATTACTTCGGGAATTTAAAAAAGGCATTTCCAAACCAATTATTATACAAACTTTGGTTAGTTATTACTCAAGATGTAAACTTTGGGAAAACCGATAGAAACGAAATTGACCCGGTTGCCGATTTTAAAACAAAAAGTAAAGCCGATTTAAAACGTTTACAGCAAAGGGAAACTATTAAGCGCTATCAGTTTATCAATAATGCGCTGGATAAAGGGCAAACTATAGACCTAAGTCAAGCTAAAGATTTACGCATAAGGCTTGATAGAATTTTAACGCATAAAGTGTGGGGCTATGTTATTTTCGGAATCATTTTGCTTACCATATTCCAAGCTATTTACGATTGGTCTAGCGTGCCCATGGATTTTATTGATGGCTTGTTTGCTTCCTTTAGCGAATGGACAAAAAACCAATTGCCACAAGGTGCATTTACTAGTCTTTTAGCCGAAGGCATTATACCTGGCTTAGGTGGTATTGTGATTTTTATTCCGCAAATTGCTTTTCTGTTTTTATTTATTGCTGTGCTTGAAGAAAGTGGTTATATGAGTCGTGTTGTCTTTTTAATGGATAGAATTATGAGACGTTTTGGCCTTAGTGGAAAAAGTGTTGTGCCTCTTATTTCTGGAACCGCTTGTGCCATTCCAGCAATTATGGCAACTCGTAATATTGAAAGCTGGAAAGAACGATTAATCACCATTTTAGTAACGCCTTTTATAACCTGTTCTGCAAGATTGCCTGTATATCTTATTATCATTGCTTTGGTAATTCCAGAGGGGCGTATTTTAGGATTAAGTTACCAAGCGTTAACGTTAATGTTACTATACCTTATTGGGTTTGGAACCGCAATTGTTTCGGCTTATATTCTTAACAAGATTTTAAAAATAAAAAGTAAAACGTTTTTTGTAATTGAAATGCCTAATTATAAATTACCCCTTTTTAAAAATGTTGTCCTTACAGTAATAGAAAAAACAAAGGCTTTTATTTTTGGAGCTGGTAAAATAATTTTAGCCATATCTATTATTCTATGGTTTTTAGCATCTTACGGTCCGGGAGAGCAATTTAATGATGCTGAAAATATTGTTAAAACGGAATATGCATCACAACATTTAAATGACGAAGAACTGCAACAAAAAATAGCATCGTATAAACTAGAACATTCATTTATTGGTATTGCGGGTCATGCTATAGAGCCTGCTATAAGACCTTTGGGTTACGACTGGAAAATTGGTATTGCCATAGTAAGTAGTTTTGCTGCGCGTGAAGTTTTTGTGGGGACTCTAGCAACCATCTACAGTGTTGGTAGCGACCAAGAAGAAACCATAAAAAACAGAATGGCAGGTGAAGTTAACCCTGTTTTAGGGGGGCCGTTATTTACGTTCGCCTCTGGAATATCATTACTTTTATTTTATGCCTTTGCCATGCAATGTATGAGTACCCTAGCCATAGTAAAAAGAGAAACCAATTCATGGAAATGGCCTATCTTACAACTCGTTATAATGACAGGTTTTGCGTATATTGTTGCTTTAATTGCATTTCAATTATTGAAATGATACTGAAATAGATTCGACTACTTAATTATGAATAACATCATCCAAAACATACTAGCCATTACGGCAATTGCTTTAGCCATGGCTTTTTTGATTAAAAAATTCTTCTGGAAAAAATCAAAATCTAAAAAATCTTGTGGTGGAGATGATGGGTGTGGATGCTCTTAAAACTTTGTATCCAACAGAAGATAATATTCGTTAGATTTAGGTTTATTATTTGCATTAGGATAAGGCAAAACATTTAAAACAGACAAAGACAATTTCTCTGAAAAAAATAAGTTCCCAATTCTATTTTACAGCTCTATTTTAGGATTTAAAGTAATTTTTTTTCGTTCAACTTTTTTACCATCCTCATACAAATCTACTAAAACAACAACCTCGCCTGCCCAAATACAATTTACCCCTTTAGGGCAACGTGAATCTTGTAAAACATCAATGAATTCAATTTTAAAGTGCTCAACAACAATAGATTTCCCTAAATAGACTTTACTTGTTATTATTGGTGTTTCAACTTTTTTTCCTTTTGTAGAATCTTGCGAAAAAGAAAAACTAGTCATAAAAATTACTATTAATAAAATACTGCGGTTCATTGGCTTTGTTTATATATCTTATGCTTAAATCATGCCAAAACAGTAAATCCTTTAGTTATTTGAAATGAATATACTCAGAAAGTATCTCGTTTCTTAATTAATTTTTATTCTACTCAATTAGTTTTTTTACTTTAAAACTAATGTTTTCTTTTTTTTAGCTACATTTGAAAAATATTTAAGCTTACTTAAAAATATTTTAAAGCGCAACGTATGTCGATAGCTGTAGAGAATTTTGTGAAAGCCATTTACAAAAATGGAAAACGCGATAATAATGATACCAAACCAGGTAACATTGCTAAAGAATTAGGAATATCAAATGCTGCAGCTACTGATATGGCTAAAAAATTAGCCGTCAAAGATTTATTGCACTATGAAAAATACCAAGAGCTAAAACTTACGGATAAAGGCACCAAAATGGCATTGAATGTTGTTAGAAAACATCGCCTTTGGGAAGCTTTATTATTCAAACTTTTTGATTTATCACTTCATGACATTCATCGCGAAGCCGAATTATTAGAGCATCAAACGTCCGATTTAATAGCTAATAAAATAAGTGAATACCTAGGCAATCCAAAGTTTGACCCGCATGGTGACCCAATTCCAAATGCTGATGGAGAAATCACTACAATCGATACCTCTATTTCCTTATCAAACGCAGAAGAAGGTAAAACTTATATCATTTCCAGATTAATGAGTGATGATAAAGAGTTTTTCGATTTCTGTGGGCAACATGGCTTAAAATATGGCAACACTGTTTTAGTATCAAAACAATTCAGTAAAAATAAAATGACTCAAATCTTAATAAACAATAACACCATTCTTTTAAACGAAGATTTTACATCAATCATTTACGTTAATGAACAAGATTAAATACATAACTCCAGTATTGCTTTTCACAGCATCACTTTCAAGTTTTTCGCAAGAAGATGACAATTCCTTGGGCGCTTTGATTACAGATAGACCAGACGCCACTGAATCGCCTTCTACTATCCCTGTTGGTTATATTCAAGTGGAAACAGGTGCGTTTTATGAAAGTTTTGAAGATAATAATATTAAGAATGAAACCTACACTTATAATACTACACTTGTTAGATTAGGATTATTAGACTACTTAGAACTTCGTATAGGCTGGGATTTTGTAGAAAGTAAATTTAATGGATTTGATGATGATTTAAGCGGTTTCAACCCACTCTTACTCGGTGCTAAAATTGCTATTTCAGAAGAAAAAGGTTGTATCCCAGAAATTGGTTTTTTAAGTCATCTTTACCTCCCATTCACTGCAGGAAACGACTATAAACCAGAAAACACAGCTGTTGATTTTCGTTTTTCATTTGCCCATACTTTAAATGAAAAATCTAGCTTATCATACAATTTGGGAGCACAGTTGGGAGATGATTCTCCAGAAGCTGCATATGTTTATACTTTATCTTACGGACATGGCATAACAGATAAACTAGGAGCCTATGTAGAATTATATGGCGACTTACCAGAAAACAATAAAGCCAACCATCTTTGGGATGCGGGTTTTACTTATTTGCTTTCTAATAATGTGCAATTAGATGCCACAATGGGTTCAAGCATCACAAAAGGACAAGATATTTTATTAAGCGGAGGCATTAGCTTCAGGTTACCTACTAAAAAGAATTAAAATGAAAAAATCAATATTAATATTAATCATAACCTTAGCCTTTTTCAATTGTAAAAACGAAAAAAAGACTAATGGTAAATTAAACATAGTCACCACCACAACTATGATAACCGATTTGGTGAAAAACGTTGGTGGTGCGCATATCAACTTACAAGGCTTAATGGGTAGTGGCGTAGATCCACATTTATACAAAGCCAGTGAAGGTGATGTCACAAAATTATCAGACGCCGATATCATTTTTTACAACGGATTGCACTTAGAAGGCAAATTAGTTGAAGTTTTCGAAAAAATGAAGAACATAAAAACTATTGCAGTTTCTGATGCTTTGGATGAAAAGACCTTAATAGGTTCAGAATATTTTGCATCCAATTACGATCCGCATATTTGGTTTGATCTCGACTATTGGAAACTAGCTACACAGTTTGTGGTTAAAACACTTTCAGAAGCTATTCCAAATCAAAAAGCAACATTTCAAGCAAACGGTAAAACATATATCGAGCAACTAAATACGCTACAAACCAAATTAAAAACCACGATTAGCACCCTTCCAAAAGAACAACGTATTTTGGTAACAGCGCATGATGCTTTTAACTATTTTGGAAAAGCTTTCGATTTTGAAGTTGTTGGTTTGCAAGGGTTATCAACAGCCACAGAGGCTGGTGTTCAAGATGTTCAAAAATTAGCGGCTTTCATTATAGAAAACAATGTAAAAGCTATTTTTGTAGAAAGCTCAGTGCCAAAGCGTACCATAGAAGCATTGCAGGCCGCTGTAAAATCGAAAAACCACGACGTAATCATTGGCGGAACGTTATATTCAGATGCCCTTGGTAACGCAGGTAGTATAGAAGGGACATATATTGGCATGTTCGAGTATAATGTGAATACCATTGTGAATGCTTTAAAATAAGTTAGCAGTATGCAGTTGCAGTTTGCAGTGCTTACTCTTAAGAATAAAAAATGAAAGTAAAATGATTTGAAGCTATTCCTGCTATCCGCTGTATCTTTCTTGTGCTGAACTTGTTTCAGTATCTCATCAAGTGATTTGAATACAAGATAGTACAAGTTTTAAATAAAATTTTGGAGTTGGCACAAAAAAGTATGCCGCTTCTATCAGGGCTAGATTATCAGCCAAGGTCAGGTTTAAAGCAGACAATTAGTGATAAACCTGCGAATAGAGAATAGAGAATAGAGAATAGAGAATAGAGGAATTAAAAAAATCCTCGGCTTGAACTTGATTTTTTGGTTCGTCCCGATAGCTATCGGGATGAACAAATAAAGAAATAGATATGACTATTAAAGTAAATAAAAACCCAGAAGAGATTCCTGCCTCCACAGGAAGAATCGCCGTTAAAGTAGACGATTTAACAGTAGCCTACAACTATAAACCAGTACTTTGGGATATCGATTTAGAAATTCCAGAAGGCGTACTTATGGCCATTGTAGGTCCAAATGGCGCTGGAAAATCAACCCTTATAAAATCCATCTTAGGTATATTAAAACCCATTGCAGGTAGCGTTACGATCTATGACAAACCTTATGAAAAACAACGCTCATTGGTCGCCTATGTCCCACAAAAAGGAAGTGTGGACTGGGATTTCCCAACAACAGCATTAGATGTTGTAATGATGGGGACTTACGGTAGCTTAGGCTGGATAAAACGCCCTGGGCAAAAAGAAAAGAAAGCAGCCTTAGAAGCTTTAGAGAAAGTAGGGATGCTTGCTTTTAAAGGCAGACAAATAAGTCAGTTATCTGGCGGGCAACAGCAGCGTATTTTCCTAGCACGAGCATTGGTACAAAACGCCTCAATTTATTTTATGGATGAACCTTTTCAAGGAGTTGACGCAACAACCGAAATAGCCATAATCAACATTCTAAAAGAACTCAGAAAAGCAGGAAAAACAGTCATTGTAGTACATCACGATTTACAAACTGTTCCAGAGTATTTTGATTGGGTAACCTTTCTAAACGTAAAAAAGATTGCTACAGGACCGGTTAAAGATATCTTCAATGATGATAACTTAACAAAAACCTACGGTATTAACTATAAAGTAAGTGTCCAAGAGTAGATTGAGTTTACAGTTGCAGTCACAGTAAACAGTGCTTACTCGAACTCTTAAAAAAAAACATGAATAGAAACTAAATTTATAATTTATAAAATTCCTTTCCTATTTTAGGAAAGGTAGGTTTCAATTTCTTAAGAAATTGAAAGTCGGAAAGGTGATATTTTATAAACATATCTTTTCTCAACCACATAAAAACGAAAAAATAATTAATGGGCATAACCGAATACTTTTCATTAGTTTTCAGCGACTACACCCTAAGAACCATAACACTTGGTACTGCAATTTTAGGTGCAGTAACTGGTATGTTAGGAAGTTTCGCTGTTTTGCGTAAACAAAGTTTATTAGGCGATGCTATTTCACATGCGGCCTTACCCGGAATTGCCATTGCTTTTTTAATTACTGGTGCAAAAGATAGTAATATTTTATTGTTAGGTGCATTAGTTAGTGGACTCATTGGCACATTTTGGATTAGAGGTATCATCAGTAAAACGCATTTAAAATCAGATACCGCCTTAGGTTTAATATTGTCTTTATTTTTTGGATTTGGAATGCTATTACTCACATTCATTCAAAAGCAACCTAATGCAAATCAGGCGGGATTAGATAAATATTTATTCGGACAAGCAGCAACTTTATTAGAGCGTGATGTTTGGATGATGACCACAGTAACAGGCATTTGTTTATTTGTTTTACTTCTTTTTTGGAAAGAGTTTAAAATCCTATTATTCGATGCAGATTACACCAAAACCTTAGGCTTCAATACTAAATTTATAGATATTCTAATCACCACCTTTATTGTCCTTGCCATTGTTTTAGGGTTACAAACCGTTGGTGTTGTGCTTATGAGCGCCATGTTATTAGCTCCTGCTGCTGCTGCAAGACAATGGACCAATAGCCTAAGTGTTATGGTCTTTTTAGCTGCCATTTTCGGAGCTTTTTCTGGGGTTTTCGGGACTGCCATTAGTGCAAGTCAAAATAACCTATCTACAGGACCGGTAATAGTTATTGTTGCGGGAGTTTTTGTATTAATATCGTTTATATTCTCTCCAAGTCGAGGTCTGCTTTTTAAACAAATCAGATTTATAAAAAATCGTCGTGATTTAGAATTACACAAAACATTGGCATTCATGTTTCGAATAGCTGAGACACACGAAAATATTTCACATCCACATACCATTAAAATATTAAATAATTTTCAAGGGTACACTAAAAGCACACTTCAAAAGCTAGTGCGGAAAAATTATGTGAAATTAGATGGTAACAATTGGAGTTTAACTGAGGAAGGTTTTAAAACCGCTTCGAATTTGTATAACCAACAAAACGAAAATAATGAGTAGTGCCCAAATAGAAATACAACTCATTGCCAGTATAGTAGCAATTGCTTGTGCTATTCCTGGTACGTTTTTAGTGCTCCGGAAAATGGCTATGATTAGTGACGCTATTAGTCATTCTATTTTGCCAGGTATTGTTATTGGTTTTTTTATTACACAAGATTTAAACTCACCATTGCTCATTCTACTTGCAGCCCTAACTGGAATTATTACTGTTGTTTTGGTTGAGTATATTCAAAAAACGGGCTTAGTAAAAGAAGATACCGCCATTGGTTTAGTATTCCCTATTTTGTTTAGTATTGGCGTTATCATGATCGCCAAAAACGCGAATGATGTCCATTTAGATGTGGATGCTGTTTTATTAGGCGAATTAGCTTTTGCGCCGTTTGATAGACTTATCGTTTCTGGAGTTGATATCGGACCAAAATCTCTATGGGTTATTGGAAGCATCTTGATTATTACTATTGGTTTATTATTTGCTTTTTTCAAAGAATTAAAAATAAGCACATTTGATGCTGGTTTAGCAGCCTCTTTAGGGTTTTCGCCTGCTGTTATTCATTACGGACTCATGACTGTATCATCTGTTACTACTGTAGGTGCTTTTGACGCTGTAGGAGCTATTTTAGTTGTCGCTTTAATGATATCACCAGCAGCCACAGCTTATTTACTTACTAACCAATTAAAACGTATGCTTATTTACGCCATTTGTTTTGGCGTTTTCAGTGCAATTTCGGGCTATTGGCTAGCCCATTGGTTAGACGCTTCAATAGCCGGGTCTATAACCACCATGTTAGGGTTACTGTTTTTAGCAGTGTACTTATTTGCCCCAAGCAAAGGTGTTATAGCTGTAATGTATCGCGAAAAGCAACAACGTACAGAAGTCTCTTTACTAACCTTTTTATTACATTTAAAAAACCATACTGAAGAAAGTGAACGTCACGTTAATCACCTCAACGAACATATTAATTGGCAAAAAGTACGTTCTAAAACGGTTTTAGATTTAGCTTTAAAAAACAACATGATTCAAATTGATAAAAACATTGTGTCTTTAACTGAAAAAGGCGAAGATTTCACATCGCAAGCTATCGATTATATTATTACTAATGAAGACAGCAAAATTGAACACATAAAAGATGATTTCTTTTTATTTAGAGGGTAATTGTTATTCAGAGCATAACGAAGAATCTACTTTACAAAAATTTATCAAATTGCAAGTATAAAACAATAAGTGTATATATTTTTTGATGATGAGACTTTAAGATTCATTAGTCGTACCTCCATCTGAATGACATTCGATTTATTTTCCTTTGAATGACAATGTCATTCAGAGCGGAGCGAAGAACCTCTTTTATAAAAAGTTTATTAAATTAACAGTATGAAAACAATTGGCAATCATAATTATTACGTTTACATGCTTACTAATAAAAGTAAAACGGTTTTATATACTGGTGTGACTAATAATTTGAAAGATCGTCTTTATTTTCATAAAAATCCACTTCCATTTTCTAAAGCATTTACATCGAAATATAAATGTTATTATTTAGTTTATTATGAGCATTTTTTTCAAATTGAAAACGCAATTAAAAGAGAGAAACAGATAAAAGGTAAGAGTAGAGCAAAAAAAGACGCTTTAATTTTCGATTTTAATCCTTCGTGGTCCTTTTTAAATGAAAATATATAATTTTTCAAGATTCTTCAGTCGTTCCTCCTTCTGAATGACATTACGGTTTCTTTTCTTTGAATAGCAATGTCATTCAGAGGGTAGCGAAGAATCTTTTTTAATAATATTTTACTAAATTCACATTATTAGAGCTAATAAGATTCTTCAGTCGTACCTCCTTCTGAATGACAAAAAGCTTCATATCAAAATATGGCACAACACAACGAACTCGGTAAAAAAGGCGAACAATTAGCAGTTGATTTTCTTCTGAAAAACAACTACGATATTGTGGAGCGCAATTACCGTTTTGATAAAGCCGAAGTAGATATCATAGCCAAAAAAGATAATATTCTAGCCATTATTGAAGTAAAAACACGTTCGACTACAGATTTTGGTGATCCACAAGATTTTGTAAAGCCTAAACAAATTCAACGCTTAGTAAAGGCGGTTGATGAATATGTAACTGTAAATGATTTAGATGTAGAAGTGCGATTTGATATTATTGCTATTGTAAAAGAAGGTAAAGCCTTTAATATTGAGCATCTAGAAAATGCTTTCTATCATTTTTAATAGCCTATTCTTCTTTTTCTTCTTTCTCAAAATATTTTTTCAAGGCATCAAAATCTACGGGTTTTGAAATAATTTTTTTATCGGTATCCAATATGAAATAAGTTGGTGTTGATGTAACGCCGTAGGCATCTCCAATTTCATTATCCCATTTCCCTTCTCCATAAACATGGATAAATTCTGGATAGCTATACGTTAAATCTTTCCATTTATAAGGCTCATCTTCTAAACCAATAGCCACCACTTTTACTTTATCTTTTTCCAGAGATTTGATGAATGTTTGTAGCTGAGGCACTTCATCCAAACAATGTGAACAGGTGCTACTCCAAAATACTATAATGTAGTTTTCTGCACCTTCTAATTGGGTTAACTTCTTTTCAACTAATTTGTCCTTTTCTTTTATTTCAATATTAAAATCTGGTGCTACATTCCCATTTGAAATGTTTTTACATAAGATTAAAGCATGTAAAAGTTCTTGATCATTTAAAGCCACAGCCACATCCATTAGATAATTTTCAGCAATATAATTTGCAATAGATTCGAAACCTAAATCAGACATTTGTTGCCATAAATCAAATAATAAAATACGCTGTACTTCTTTAGGAGCATCTTTCATGTAGCTATAAACCACATCAATATTTTCTTTGTAATTTTCTAATTCATCTTTAGAATCAGAAGACATTCCAAAAACATAATTTAGCATACGTTCTTCTAAAAAATTAGAACTTTGAAGTATTGGATTATTAAAATTAACATGATCAAAATAATGCTTTTTTAAATTATTTATGTATGTTTTTACATCTTCAACTTCTTCGGGAATATATGGCTTGTTTGCTTTGATAAACTCTAGTGCTCTACTATCTTTAGCGACTTTTTCAAAATTTTCTTGGGTTTCTCTCTGCGTTTTAAAAATGGTTTTTAATGCTGTAGTATCTTTACTTTCTTGACTAAAATAATTACCAATACTTTGGGTTACCATAGACATGCTATTGGTGTAAGAAGCTAATAATTTATTTTCGGTAGATTTTTTAAATTCTACACCCGTTTCAGAATTAAACGTGAGTTCGATATCTTCCTTACCGTCATAAATAATATCAAAATTATAATCTTCTTGTGGCACCGCATAAACCAAACGATACATCCCTTTTGTATTTGTTGAATCTAGTTTAAACTCAAAACTCCCATCTTCTTGTAATTCGGCGTTTGAAACATAGTCTGATATGGTAGGAGTCACTTTATATAATAATGCAAAATTATAATCTTTTGCTGGAGAAAATGTTCCTTTTATGGTGTTTTGCGCTAGTAAGATACTAGGCCATAAAGCAATTAAAAAAAGTATATGTTTCACAATAATAATTTATTTTAAATTTTCCCTTCAAGGGCATGGTAATTAGTCAAAAACAATAATCAAGCCACAATAGGTTGTAAAGTCTCTAATGCTTGTTTTACAGATTTAATATTCTCAAAAGTTAGCATTAATCTTAAACCGCTTCGAGTTTGTTTCTCTTTCATTTTACAAGTGCTAGGATTAGTTTGTACAAATTGCAACACTTTGGTAAAATTAGCACTTTGATAAAACCTACTTTGTTGATCGTTTATAAAATAACCAATCAACTTACCTTGTTTCATAATAATTTTTTCAAACCCAATTTTAGTAGCTAACCACTTTATTTGGACACTATTTAATAAATCGGTCACTTGTTTTGGTAATTCTCCAAAACGGTCGATTAAATCCATTTCAAAGATATGCAATTCTTCTTCTGTTTTTAAGTTATTAAGCTGCGTGTATAAATTAAGTCGTTCAGCAATATTATTCACATAATTATCTGGAAATAAAAGCTCAAAGTCAGTATCAATAGTTACATCTTTAACGTAAACTTTGTTAGCTTCATCTTCATTATATAAATCTTTAAACTCATTTTCTTTTAACTCCTCGATAGCTTCATTCAATATTTTTTGATAGGTATCAAAACCTATTTCATTTATAAAACCACTTTGTTCTCCGCCCAATAAATCGCCAGCACCACGAATTTCTAAATCTTTCATCGCGATATTGAATCCGCTTCCCAATTCCGTGAATTGCTCTAAAGCTGTAATACGTTTTCTAGCATCATCAGTCATGGCCGAATACTCTGGTGTAATAAAATAACAGAATGCTTTTTTGTTACTCCGACCTACTCTACCGCGCATTTGATGCAAATCGCTTAATCCAAAATTATTGGCATTATTGATGAAAATGGTATTAGCATTTGGTACATCAAGTCCGCTTTCTACAATTGTCGTACTTACCAATACATCAAAACCGCCATCCATAAACGAAAGCATAAGTTGCTCTAATTTTTTACCTTCCATTTGCCCATGACCGATACCTATTTTTGCATCGGGCACCAAACGTTGAATCATACCTGCAACTTCTTTAATATTTTCAATACGATTATGTATAAAGAAAATTTGCCCACCACGTTGTATTTCGTAGCTGATGGCATCACGAATAGTTTCTTCGCTAAAACGAATTACGTGACTTTCAATCGGGTATCGATTTGGAGGTGGTGTTGTAATGACTGATAAATCTCGAGCAGCCATTAAGCTAAATTGTAACGTTCTCGGGATTGGTGTAGCGGTTAACGTTAGCACATCCACATTATCTTTTAAAGTCTTAAGTTTTTCTTTTACGGCTACGCCAAATTTTTGTTCTTCATCAACAATCAACAAGCCTAAATCTTTAAACTTAACATTTTTATTAACGAGTTGATGTGTGCCAATAAGGATGTCCACTTTCCCCTGTTCTAAACCTTCTAAAGTTTCTCGTTTCTCTTTTGCTGTCCTAAAACGGTTGACGTAATCTACCGTAACAGGAAAATCTTTTAAACGCTCTCTAAACGTTCTAGAATGTTGATATGCTAAAATGGTAGTTGGCACCAAAATAGCAACTTGCTTCCCATTATCTACCGCCTTAAACGCTGCACGAATTGCTACTTCGGTTTTACCAAAACCTACATCGCCACAAATCAAACGATCCATGGGGCGTTCACTTTCCATGTCTGCTTTTATATCAGCTGTTGCCGTAGTTTGGTCTGGAGTGTCTTCGTAAATAAAAGAGGCTTCCAATTCGTGTTGCATATAACTATCAGGATTATACTGATAGCCTTTTTCGGTTTTACGTTTCGCGTAAAGTTTTATTAAGTTGAAAGCCACATGTTTTACACGTGCCTTTGTTTTTTGTTTTAGGGTTTTCCAAGCATTACTTCCCAATTTGTAAATCTTGGGTGGTTTGCCATCTTTACCATTAAACTTGGTGATTTTATGTAGCGAATGAATACTTAAATACAGCACATCGCGCTCGCCATAAACCAATTTAATGGCTTCTTGTTTTTTACCTTCTACATCTATTTTTTGAAGTCCGCCAAATCGCCCAATACCATGATCGATGTGTGTTACGTAATCGCCAATATCTAAATTTGTGAGTTCCTTTAATGTTATGGCTTGCTTTTTAGCATACCCGTTTTTAAGATGAAATTTATGATAACGCTCGAAAATTTGATGATCGGTGTAACACACTATTTTATTATCGTGGTCTGTAAAACCTTGATGTAGGGATAAAATAATGGTTTGATATTCTTTGACATCGAGATGTGAATCATCAAAAATATCATGAAAACGTTTTGCCTGTTGTTCGCTTACGCATGCAATGTAGTTTGTATAACCGTTTTCGCTATTGGTATTTAGATCTTCGATTAATAGATTGAATTGTTTATTGAATGCTGGTTGCGGTGTGGTGTGGTGTTCAATAGTTTGAGATTCTTCGCTTCGCTCTGAATGACAAAAGACACTCTGTGTCCCAAACTCTATAACTGAAAAGTCGAGTAACTGCCTTTTTAATACTGTTGAATTACAAAATAGTTCGTTAGGTTCGGCATGTTTAATATCTGTTGAAAGTGTTTTAAAAGCGTCTTGTGCTTTATCATAAAAATCATCAATTCTAGAAAAAAGTAAATCGGCATTTTTTAAACACACTACTGTTTTTTGAGCAATATATTTCAGAAAACTTTGTCGGTTTTCTTGTAATAATTTATTCGCTACATTAGGAATAATGCTGATTTTTTTAATCTGCTCGATGGAAAGCTGTGTTTCTACATCAAAGGTTCTGATACTGTCCACTTCATCACCAAAAAACTCGATTCGATAAGGCTCGTCATGTGAAAATGAAAACACATCTACTATGCCGCCTCGCACTGAAAACTCTCCAGGTTCTGTAACAAAATCGACACGCTTGAATTGATATTCAAACAAAACTTCGTTTACAAAATCAATAGACACCTTATCATTGACACCAATTTTTAGTGTGTGACGTTCTAGCTCTTTTCTAGTAACTACCTGTTCAAAAAGGGCATCGGGATAGGTAACAATAATTGCTGGTTTTTTTTGAGAATTTATACGGTTTAAAACCTCGGCGCGTAATAACACATTGGCGTTATCGGTTTCTTCTATTTCATAAGGTCTGCGGTAACTGCCAGGATAGAACAGCACATCTTTGTCATTGCAAAGTTGTTCTAAATCGTTTAGGTAATGTGCCGCTTCTTCTTTATCGTTAAACACCAACAAAAATGGTTTTTCAGCTGCTTTAAAAACTGTTGAAATAACAAAAGAAAAAGAAGATCCTACAAGTCCTTTTAAATGTGTTTTTGTTCCAGTTTGGGCAATAGCATTCCGCAGATTTTGCGTTTGCAAAGTCTGTAAATAGGTTTTCGAGAGAATGGTTTTACTCACGTAATTTTTGTTTTTACGGTTGCAAAGATACGGTTTAGAATTATTTTTGGGATGATTTGATTTGAATTTGCTATTCTTAGAGTAATATTAATTTTCAGAACTAAAAAGGTGTGGTTTAGCTCTTCTCTCGCATTAGGGATTGAACGGTCTGTTTGATCCAGATGATAATCGGGAGAGTGGTGCCCGACCCTTGTGGTAATGGCCAAAAAATTAAAATTTCGGATTAAATTCTTAAAAAAAATATGTAGGTTTGTAGCACTAAAAAAACAAAGATATATGTCGTTTTCAGATTTATTTGATAGTGGGTTTAAAAAGCGTAATGAGAACCATTTTGCAGCAATTGTTCGTGTGGCTATGGCCGATGGTGTAATTACTAATGATGAAAAGCAGTTTTTGGATAGGTTAGCGCGAAACTTAAACATTAGCGAAGGGGATTATAAAGTGATTTTGAAAGATTATCAGTCGCATCCTATAAACCCGCCTATATCCTACGACCATAGATTAGAGCGTTTATATGATTTAGTGCGTATGATACATGTTGATACCATAAAAGGTGACCCAGAAATGCTGCTTTTAAAGAAAATTGGGGTTGGTCTTGGTTTTCATGCTGTAAACGTAAAGTATATTGTTGATAAGGCTTTAACACTAGTTGGTAACGGTGTGGATTTAGACACTTTTATTGAAGAAATAAAGCATATGAATAGATAAAAGGATCTGTTTTAAAACATTATTGTCCGATAAAAGAATCAAGACCGCTGCGCTAATAGAATATAGAATTAAGACTTGATTTTAACGCATTGATAATCAATCTACAATAGATTTATCATTTCAGAAAGCTTTTAATTTTTTACTTGTTGTAAAAGTAAGGGGCATATCTCAAAAAAAACTTTTAGACTATACCCAATCTATCGTTCGGACTATCTTACAAATTTTAATCGAACACCATTGGATTTAAAACTATAAAAAATGCGAACTTGTTGGTTCGCATTTTTTATTTATGTAATTTTAATTGAATACGCTTACGTGGAATATCTACCTCTAACACTTTTACAATAATTTGTTGATGCAAACTCACGTGTTCGTTTACATCTTTTACAAATGAATCAGATAAGTTTGATACATGAATTAATCCACTTTCTTTGATACCAACATCTACAAAACATCCAAAGTTTGTTATGTTATTGACGATTCCTGGAAGTAGCTGTCCTTCGCGTAAGTCGTTTATCGTTTTTATATTTTGATTGAAGGTGAATACTTTAGCTTGCTCTTTAATATCCAAACCAGGTTTTTCAAGTTCTTTAATGATATCTTCAAGCGTTAGCAGCCCAACTGAATCTGTGCAATATTTTTTTAAATCAATCTTTTGAAGTACATCTTTATTTCCAATTAAATCATGAACTGATTTACCCAAATCTTTAGCCATTTTAGTTACTATCCCATAACTTTCAGGATGTACTGCAGAATCATCCAATGGGTTTTTAGCACCCTTAATTCTCAAAAATGCAGCGCCTTGCTCAAAGGCTTTTTCGCCTAAACGTGGTACATTTTTAATCTCTTTTCTAGATGTGAATACGCCATTTTCATTTCTGTAATTGAAAATATTTTCGGCTAGTTTTGAACCAATACCTGAAACAGAGCTTAGCAACGGTTTACTTGCTGTATTGATGTTTACACCAACAGCATTTACACAATTTTCTACCACAACATCCAATTGCTTTTGAAGTTTGGTTTGATCTACATCATGCTGGTATTGACCAACGCCAATAGATTTTGCATCAATTTTTACCAATTCGGCTAGCGGATCTTGTAAACGACGCCCAATAGAAACTGAACCCCGAACCGTAACATCATAATTTGGAAATTCTTCTCTAGCAATTTTTGAAGCTGAATAAATACTAGCTCCTGCTTCACTCACCACAAACACTTTTACATCGTTTTTAAAATGCACTTTTCTAATCAAAGCTTCTGTTTCTCTTGAAGCGGTGCCATTTCCAATGGCTATGGCTTCAATTTTATAAGCATCGGCTAACGAGCCTATTTTTTTCATAGCTCCGATGCTATCGCTTTTTGGTGGATGCGGATAAATGGTTTCGTTATATTTTAATTGCCCTTGAGCGTCTAAACATACCACTTTGCAACCTGTTCTAAATCCTGGGTCTATGGCTAAAACGCGTTTTTCACCTAATGGCGACCCTAATAATAATTGTTTTAGGTTTTTAGCAAATACGATAATTGCAGATTCATCGGCTTTTTCTTTTGCAATTTGCAACGCTTCATTACTTAAGGACGGTAATAATAATCGTTTGTAAGCATCTTTAATGGCAAGTTCTATTTGTTCCCTGCCAGCAGGCAGGCTAGGCGCGCAAGCGTTATTACCCCGATAGCTATCGGGGCGAATCATTCTACTTTCAATTTTATCTAAAGCTTTATCATTATCTATCTCAATTTTAACACGAATAAACCCTTCACTTTCGGCTCTTAAAATAGCTAACAATCGGTGTGATGGAATTCTGCTTAAGCGCTCTTCCCAATCAAAATAATCTCTAAACTTTTGCGCTTTTTCATCCGCTGCCTTTGTTTTTATCACTTTCGTGGAAATCATAGCGAAACGCTCTAATTGATGACGAATATTATTTCTTATATCGGTTCGTTCATTAATCCATTCGGCAATAATGTGTCGCGCCCCTTCTAAAGTGTCTTCAACTGAATTTATCTCGCCTTTCACATATTTAAATGCTATGGATTCGATATCGTTAACATTTTGGCTCATTATGATTTTAGCGAGTGGTTCTAATCCATTTTGGCGTGCTTTTTCTGCTTTGGTTTTTCTGCTTTTCTTGTATGGTAAGTATAAATCTTCAAGTGTGGTTATATCTTGAGTAGCTTCTATTTTTTGTTTTAATTCTGGAGTTAAAACAGCTTGTTCTTCTAAAGCTTTTAAAATGGCTTTTTTTCGTTTTTCTAAAGCTTCAAATTGCTCTTTAAGCTTAACGATTTCTCCTATTTGAACCTCATCTAAATTTCCCGTGCGTTCTTTTCTGTAACGCGAAATAAAAGGGATGGTGCAATCTTCATTAAGTAATTCAATCGTGTTTTTTACCGATTGTTTAGGTAGTTTCGTATTTGAAATTATATAATCTATCATTCTTTTTCAATTAAAAAGACCTGTCAGGTTTTAAAAACCTGACAGGTCTAATTTATAGCTTAATTTAACTTTACAAAAACTTAAGCCACTTTTTTAACCAAATCAAAACAAGGGCATTTTTCACAACGCTTGTTCTCACCTTTTTTAAATTTTTTACAGCAACTGTCTTTTACTTTTTTAGGCAATTCAATACCTAATTTTCGTAATTTTTTAATTGCTTTCTTTTTCTTCTTTTTGCCCAAAACAGAATGTAATATTCAAATCGTTGTGCAAAAATAGGTTATTTTTATTAAATCTAAATAAGCTTAAA
Source organism: uncultured Algibacter sp. (assembly GCF_963976535.1). Classification (NCBI taxonomy): domain Bacteria; kingdom Pseudomonadati; phylum Bacteroidota; class Flavobacteriia; order Flavobacteriales; family Flavobacteriaceae; genus Algibacter; species uncultured Algibacter sp. The sequence continues at coordinate 41,112 of NZ_CAXBLF010000008.1, forward strand.
TGTTAAAATTATTGGGGCGTATTTGCAGCTGCCGTAGTTACTGTTAAATTTTCAATATCTCTATCAAATAAATATAGCCCGCCTTTATCATCACCAATCATATTTATTTTATCAAGAATGGTTCGCGCTACAGCTTCTTCTTCAATTTGCTCTGCAACGTACCACTGTAAAAAGTTGTGCGATGCATAGTCTTTTTCTTGAAGACTGATGTGCACTAATTCGTTTATACTTTGAGACACATAAACTTCATGTTCAAACAGTTTTTCGAACATTTCTTTAATTGATTTGAATGTCACATTTGGTGCAGCTAATTGCGAAATTTGCGCATGACCTCCGCGCTCGTTCACAAACTTTATTAATTTTAACATGTGTTCACGTTCTTCATCAGATTGTGCATACATAAAATTAGAAACGCCTTCTAAACCTTTAACCTCTGCCCAACATGCCATGGCTAAATAAATTTGAGAAGATTCTGCTTCTATTCGAATTTGATTATTTAGTGCGTCTTCTATGATTTTTGATAACATAATATACCTTTTTTGTAAAGTTACAGATTTCTTCAACTCCATAATAAGACATTCTCACTTTTTTAAAAACAAAATAGCATTTAAATGAAATTAACTGCTTTATATTGCGTTAACAATAAACTTATTATGTAAAATTTATTCAATATGAAAATTTTGTTTAACTGCTTATTCTTATTTTTTATTTGTAATGTGTCTTTTTCACAAGAACAGGTAGTGAAAAACAATCTTGAAGAAACAACAGTATTCAAATTTTATCCTAATCCAGTACAAGATGAGCTTTTTGTTTTAGGAACAAATAAGATTAAAAGTATTGAATTGATTAACGTTTTAGGCAAACGTGTCGCTATTTACCATTTTAATAAAAGTATTATAAAAATGGATGTTTCTGATTTAAAAAGTGGTATATATTTAATACAAGCTACAGATGAAAACAATAAGCAAGAAACTAAAAGGTTGGTTGTTAAATAGAATTTTTAAATATGATAGCACTTATCCAAGCAATATTATGTCTCAATAATTTTACAAATCTGTAATAATTTCAGTTTCAGAATTATTATCTATAACTGATGAATATATAATTGATGTTAATTCTATTCTAATATCACGCCTCAAATTTTTATAAACTTTAGGTTTCTTGCCCAATGTTTTAGAATAATTTTCTTTAGTAATAATATCATCTTTAAGAGATATTTGAAAAGCACAATGTGAATACATACAAGGAACAGGACTATGTATTAGTTTAATATTTACAATAATATCTGGATCATCATCTGAAATAATTTCTTTCTCAAATGTATTATTTTGGCTTAAAGATTTTATAACTGAAATACTAATATCTTTATTTTCGATTTGTTCAATATCAGTGTTTTCATTAATATCAAATAACACATCCTCTTTAGGATATAATTTTGAATCATTAAAATTCCGATTGTGTGAGACATCATAAAGGCTTATAGATAGATAAGGCTTGGAACATTGACCAAGTTTACATCTATAATATAATTCCTCTCCAATAAAAAATTCTTCTATAATATGTTTTCCAAATGAATGAAGCCTTTTAGGAATATATGGTAATTGACATTGCATTAATTGCTTTGAAGAATTACATAGAAATAAATTTATACAATAATTTTTCCATGTCAACATCTTGATTAAAAACGCCCTTAACTTTTTTTCCATTTTTCCCTACATAATTGTAAGCAATTTGACCAAATTCGTCAAAAGTAATCATAGATATACCTTTATCAGACTCTCTCCATAATAATAAATCAGAATCCTCAACGGAATCATCATTTATTTTTAATTTATTTGGGTCAATTTGACGCAGTACATAATTTAGTTTTATAACAAAATTTTGAAAACTTTTAATTTGAATTTCATTCAAAAAATCAAATTTAGTTAAAACACTATTAAACCAATCATCTAAATCAGAAATACTTAAGTCATTAAAAGTGTGAATATGTCCTGTCTCTTCATAATCTTCACCAAAGAGTTCTGATTGTCTTAAGAATAAGTCATTGGTCAAGTTGTTTAATGAATTTTCCATAATTTAGTTTTTTAATCTAGACGCTATATTTTAAAAGAGCTTTTGCGGTAATTGAATCAAAAAAGACTCTATTTTTTATTTCTCTCAAAGGTTTAAAACTTTCTGCTAAATCAATTTTAGTTTTCTTTATATTTTTATTTACACTAATATCCAATAAAACTAAATTTTCTTTAGGTTGAGTAGACACCGCATTTATAATATATTCTGGTTCGTTCGTGTATGAGAACGTTACCGAGTTTTGAAACTTTACAATATTTCTGTTTTTTGATTGCTTAGGATATAACTGAATTAATTCAGATACTGGGTTTTCATTATTTACTTCAATAACATTTATATATCTAACAGAAACATTATTTACTGTTAAATTATCTTTAGTTACTTTATCAAAAGTACTCCAAAGTTTTAATAAAATTTCTAAAATTTCATCAAAAGAACAATATTCATGTAGGAAATGATAAGATAATGAACCTTTTCGCATTTGCAAAACTTCGTTATTATTCTTCAAATGAAATCCACTATTATCATTTGACATGTTAATTCCTTTGTCAGTAATTTTGAATTGATTAGTAACAGAAGGCTTTATGTCTGAAAATCTATTTTTAATAAACTCTAAATTAACAAATTTTTCAAAACAATCTTTATCAACAATCTCGTCATATGAAATCGAAAATATAATTTCTTTTATTGGTGTATTTGGTAATACAGGATATCTCATTTTAACTTACAGCAATTAAGCATAAATGTAGTGTTTTTTGTGAAAGTGTTGGCGCAATATAACGAATTTTTAACTAATACTTAACCCATTGCCAACACTGGCATCATCAGGATTTACAAACACTAATTTACCTTCTGCCGTTTCAGTCATTAAAATCATACCTTGGCTTTCAACACCTCGTAACGCTCTTGGAGCTAAATTCACTAATACAGTTACACGTTTTCCAACAACTTCTTCCGCATTAAAACTTTCAGCAATACCAGACACAATGGTTCTTGTATCAATACCTGTATCAATTTTAAGTTTTAATAGCTTTTTGGTTTTTGGCATTTTTTCGGCTTCTAAAATGGTGCCTACTCGAACATCTAACTTTGTGAAATCTTCAAAAGTGATGGTGTCTTTTTGAGGTTCTAATGTTTTGTTGGCCGCTTCGTTTGCCTTTTTACTTGCTTCTAATTTATCGAGTTGTTTTTGGATGGTTTCATCTTCAATTTTTGAGAATAATAATTCTGCTTTTCCTATTTTGTGTCCTGCTGGCAATAAAGTTTCTTTTGTGCTTACTTCATTCCAAGACGTTTCGACTGCGCTCAACGTGACATTAAGAATACCTTTCAGTTTTGTTGATGTAAACGGTAAAAAAGGTTCACATAAAGTCGCTAATGCCGAAGCTATTTGAACCGACACATACATAATAGTTTGTGTTCTGGCTTCATCAACTTTAATGACTTTCCAAGGCTCTTCATCTGCTAAATATTTATTACCCAAACGTGCTAAATTCATTAATTCTTGTCCCGCTTCTCTAAAACGATAACGCTCTATTGAACTTGCAATGACATCTGGATACGCTTTTATTTTAGCTAAAATTTCGGCATCAACTTGGGTGAAATTACTCGGAGCCGGCACTATACCTTCATAATATTTGTTGGTAAGCACGACTACTCGGTTTATAAAGTTCCCGAAAATAGCTACTAACTCATTATTATTTCTAGCTTGAAAATCTTTCCAAGTAAAATCGGTATCCTTCGTTTCCGGCGCATTAGCATTTAATGCATAACGCAACACATCTTGCTGACCTGGAAATTCTTTTAAATACTCAGGTAACCAAACCGCCCAATTCTTAGACGTGGATAATTTATTGCCTTCTAAATTTAAAAACTCATTTGCAGGCACATTTTCTGGAAGGATATAACTGCCTTCGGCTTTTAACATGGCTGGAAAAATAATACAGTGAAATACAATATTATCTTTTCCTATAAAGTGAACTAGTTTAGTGTCTTTATCTTTCCAATACGGTTCCCAGTCTTTTCCAACGCGGTCTGCCCATTCTTTGGTTGAAGAAATGTAACCAATAGGCGCATCAAACCAAACGTATAGCACTTTGCCTTCTCCTCCTTCTGCTGGCACAGGAATTCCCCAATCTAAATCTCTGGTTACCGCTCGTGGACGTAGCCCATCATCAATCCAAGATTTACATTGTCCGTAAACATTGGGTTTCCAATCTTTTTTATGACCTTTAAGAATCCATTCTTTTAAAAACGCTTCATGTTTATCTAAAGGTAAAAACCAGTGTTTTGTTTGCTTTAAAGTCGGTACATTTCCTGTAATTGCCGATTTTGGATTAATTAAATCTGTAGCATTATGGCTCGTTCCACAGTTTTCACATTGGTCGCCATAACTTTCTTCATTACCACATTTAGGGCAAGTTCCCACAACAAAACGATCTGCTAAAAACTGATTTGCTTCTTCATCATACAACTGTTCTGTAGTTTCTTCTATAAATTCACCTTTTTTATCTAAAGTTTTAAAAAAATCTGAAGCTGTTTTATGATGAATAGGCGCCGATGTACGTGAATAATTATCGAAAGTTATTCCAAAATCTTCAAACGATTTCTTAATAATCGCATGATATTTATCAACTACATCTTGAGGCGATACACCTTCCTTTTTTGCCTTAATAGTAATTGGCACACCATGTTCGTCACTTCCACCAATAAATGCTACATCATTCCCTGTTAAGCGTAAATAGCGTGCATAAATATCCGCAGGCACATAAACCCCTGCTAAATGCCCAATGTGAATAGGTCCGTTTGTATATGGAAGTGCTGTGGTGATTGTATATCGTTTTGGCTTGCTCATTTTTTCTGTAAAACTGTTGTCTGGTCGAGCGCAGTCGAGACCTGATTAAAAACCTCTCGACTGCGCTCGAGGGGACAAAACATGCTAATTTCAAAGTCATTGCGAATGAGATTCGACTGTGGTAATCTCATGAATTGGGGTTCTCATTCAACAGATTCCCGTACTTCGACTGCGCTCAGTACAGGCAAACTCCGTTTCGGTCGGAATGACGGTTCATTTTGAAACCGTAAAAGTAAACAATTTGAGGGCTATTTAGAAAAAAAGTATTAAACATAAAGATTAAGAAATTACTGCAATAAGTTCAGCTTAAAGTGCAATGCCTTACTTCAAGATATTGAACTGGTTTAAACTTTTTCAAATTCGGAATTTAATTATGAGATCCCGCTCTACAGCGGGATTAGTTCAGCTTGCTATTTTGAATGCGTCTTTCAGACTTTTCAAAATAGAGTTTCACTAAAAAAATGTACATTTACATTATGTCGAAAAACCTACTAATTTTAAGCTTGTTTTGTGTTGTTTTTTTCTTCGGAATAGAAAAATCAGCATCACAAAACATAGCTAATGAAAAACAAAACAATACATTGAAACAACCACCATACTTAAAAACAGGCGATACGGTTGCTATTGTTGCGCCATCAGGAATTTTAAAAAATAGAACAGACGAAGTGCAACAAGCTCAAGCACTTTTAAAACGTTGGGGACTGCATTCTGTTGTTGGAAAACATGTGTTTAGTGAAGCAGATCATTTTGCCGGAACTGATGATGAGCGTTGTGAAGATCTACAAAACGCTCTAGACAACCCAAAAATTAGTGCCATTTGGTGTGCACGTGGCGGTTACGGAACGGTTAGGATTTTAGATAAACTAGATTATTCAAAGTTTAAACAAAACCCAAAATGGCTTATTGGGTATTCTGATATAACAGCACTTCAAAATCAAATACATAATGAAGGTGTAGAAAGTTTGCATGCCATTATGTGCGTGAGTTTACCAAAAGATGAGTCTGAGATTGAAGCCAGTATTTCAACCTTAAAAAACACCCTTTTCGGCAACCCTTTAAGCTATACTTTAAAAGGTTCAAGCTATAATAAAACTGGTACTACTTCTGGTCAATTGGTTGGCGGTAACTTAACAATGCTTCATACTATGTTAGGATCTAAAACAAGTATTGATACTTTTGGGAAAATCTTGTTTATTGAAGAAATCGGCGAATACAAATATCATATTGACCGCATGTTACAAAGTCTAAAACGTGCGGGTTATTTTGATAATTGTAAAGGTGTTATTGTTGGTGATATGACTAAACTTAGAACAAATACGACACTTTGGGGAACTTCTGTAGAGCAACTTATTTTAGATGCTTTAGCGGATTATGATTTCCCTATTGCTTTTAATATGCCTGCGGGACATGAAAAAGATAATCGGGCTTTGATTTTAGGTAGAACTGTTAAGTTGACAGTTGATAGTAAGCAGTCTTCAGTTGTTTTTAAGTAAATAAATTTAACTAAGACTTTAAAATACTCAAATTTACACCAGTCTTTTCACCGAATAAATACGCTTTTTGTAGGCTACATCGTTGATTGAACGAGCAATAAGGGGCAATCAACCATTTTTTTTAAGAATTATTAAAATTTGCCATAATCTTGTATGTAAATATTAATAATCCTTAAAACCCCTAACAAAATGAAAAAATTACAATTATTATTCGTAGCCATGATACTTTTACTTTCAATTGATGTAAAGGCTGATGACATTGTCAATTCAAGTTTGAATTTAAGCAACCCTGACGTGCGTAAATGTTTAGTGGAAGCTACAAAAAGTGAAGGCTGGAAATTAACAGCATTATATTACAACGCTGATGAGAAATTAGTTATGATTTTTGAAAAAGGTAATAACACTAAAACGTATATGAGTAAATAATTACTATTTAATCAAAATATTTTAAACCAGTTATTCATTTTTGTCTAGCTGGTTTTTTATTAAACTCCAAACTGATTTAGATGATGGTTTAAATGTTTGTAAAACATGTTATTCCATTCTTGTTTTGTTAATTTTCCAAAAGAATGTGATTCCATCCCATCAAAATGATTTTCTCCTAAACTTTGTGACTTCTTTAAATAGTCTATTAATCTCGCTTTTTCTTCTACAAAATTTCTAGCATTTGTAATTAAAAATTGTGGTGCTGTTCTGCTATTCTTTTTATAAGGTTTGCTTCCTACAACCGTATTTTTAACAAATAGCTTTAGCATAAATTTTGTAAACCCATTTGGTTTTGCATGTTTGTCTTCAAAAGCCATTTCGTAAGTAACGTTGCAATGTGCTAACATTTGGTCTGCACTCATTTTTCCCCATAACGGTTTTGTTATTGGCTCTAGTTTATTAATTCTATCAATAACTGTGTTGGTTTCTTTAGCGTCGAAAATATTTTTCATGTCTTAAAAAATTTGATTGATATAGGTGAATTCACCTTGTCCTTTTCTATTTCCTAAAAAACGGCTGAAATTCGCCCATCTTTCGTCTATTTTTTTATGCGTAGCGATGCTATTCCTTTCAAAAACAGTCTCATCTGAACAGATTTCAGCTTATTTTCGGTTAAAAACAAAAAGTCAAAATGAATTCATTGATTTAAGAAATCGTATGCAATTTAATTATTTTAAGTGAAGTCTAATAAAATTTAATTCTAAGATTAAAACCATTCTATTCTAACTCGCGCAATTGACACATAATAAACTTTGTGGGCGAATTAAAATTCTACCTATTGGGATAGGTTGTTTGCATTTTAAACAAACACCAAAGTCTTGGGTTCCAAATTTTTCGAGTACACGCTTTAGGTTTCCCAATTTAATTTCGGCTTGACGCAAAGATGCTTCAGTGACACTTTTGTTATTTATAGCATCCATTCTACTTACTCTACCAATAGAAACATCTGGAGCTATAGGTTTTGTCAATTCTTTATAGTCTAAAATTGCCTTTTCAGTCTTCGAAATTTCTTCTATTATTTTTATTTTAATACCTTCTTGATCCATTTAAAATATTACGTTTTTTGATGCAGATTTTGAGTTTATAGGATTTGTCCAACTAAAACCCACGCTCTTTCTGAATCTGCTCATAAGCCGCTTGTACTTGTCTAAATTTTTCTTCAGCGCCTTCTTGGTGTTCCTTACCTAAATGAATCACTTTATCTGGGTGGTATTTTTTAGCCATTTTTCGGTAGGCTTTTTTAATCTCATCTACAGAAGCACTTTTCGTTATTTCTAAAACCTTATAAGCATTATCACTACTGTTATAAAACATGGCTTTAATACTTTCATAATCTCTAGAACTAATGCCTAAATAACCTGCCATAGTATATATTTGACGTTCTTCATCATTTGTGACTGTGCCATCAGCTTTTGCTATGCCAAATAAGAAATGCATGAGTTGCAAACGTGATGGGTGATCCATCATTTGGCGGATTTGCAGACACACTGGCCTTACTGAAACATGTTGCTTACTTATATTTTTAAACAATTTAAAAGCATGATTTGCACGGGCTTTTCCATACATGTTTGTAAACTGCTGACGCACAAAATCTAACTCGCGTTGGTCTTGTTTTCCATCGGCTTTAATAACTACAGAGGCTAAAACGAGTAGGCTCACTTCAAAATCGCCCGATTGGGTTTGAGGGCGTTGTCTGGGTTGTGTTCTGTAAGTTGTTCTCTGGCGACCTCTCGATTCCCTTTCTCCTAAAAGCGGGTTACCCCCACCATCTGCCATAGCATCTATAACACTTCCTATGGCTAATCCAATAATTGCACCTATTGGACCACCAAACGACCATCCTAAAGCACCTCCTATCCATTTTGAAAAACTCATGTAATTTTTTTGTTTTTAATACGTCCAAATATACTATTGTTAGTTGAATTTTTTATCCTTTTGTTACAATTGTACTGCGTTAAGGATAGAAGTGGCATCCTTTATGCGAAGAATTGATACTATATATTTTCTTTATAAATAAAAATTATTTAATAGTTAGAGATCCCGAAGCAAGTTCGGGACTGCTTCGCAGAAAGATATAACGGATAGCCTGACCTTATAACGCCATAAGCGTTTTAAGGGAACGCCCAGAAAAAGATTAACAATAATTTATGAGTTCCCCATAGACATCGGGATTAGTTCAACTATATCATTTTACGGCGTTGTAAAAACAACTTATAAAATGATAGTCTCACTAAATTGCATGATTTTTGATTAACTTTGTACAATTATTAATTATAAAATAAAAAATTTAAAAATATGTATCCAGCAGAATTAGTAAAACCAATGCGTGAGGATTTAACCAAAGTTGGTTTTGAAGAATTACATACTGCCGAGGCGGTTGATGCGGCTATAGCAAAAGAAGGCACTACGCTTGTTGTGGTAAATTCGGTTTGTGGTTGTGCAGCAGCGAATGCTCGCCCAGGCGCTAGAATGAGTTTACAAAACGCTAAAAAACCAGACCATATTGTAACTGTTTTTGCAGGTGTAGATAGAGAAGCCGTTGATGCAGCTCGTGGACATATGGTTCCGTTTCCTCCAAGTTCACCATGTATGGCGTTATTTAAAGATGGAGAATTGGTGCACATGTTAGAGCGTCATCACATTGAAGGAAGACCTGCAGAATTAATTGCAGAAAACCTTGTTGATGCTTATAACGATCATTGTAAATAGCCTCTCTCCAAAGGAAAGAGGGAAATCAAACTGAATAAAATACTAAACCACGATTAAATTGTGGTTTTTTTATGCCATTTTACTTCATTAAGTTAATTTTGCGGCATGATTAAATTACTTTCATATCCATTATCCGTTATTTATTATGTGTTTTTTGGATTAGTACTAGTTGTGCTTCATCCTCTACAATGGCTATGTTTTAACCTTTTTGGCTATCAAGCTCATAAAAAAAGTGTAGATTTTTTACAACTTTGTTTAATGCAATGCGCTCATATTTTAGGCACACGTTTTTCATTCAACAATCCTCATAACATTGATTTTAATCGCCCTTTAATTATTGTGGCAAATCATCAAAGTTTACATGATATATACCCGCTTACGTGGTATATGCGAAAACATCATCCGAAATTTATTAGTAAAATTGAATTAGGTAAAGGCATCCCTAGTGTGTCGTACAATTTACGCCATGGAGGTGCCGCTTTAATCGATAGAAAAAACCCTAGACAATCTTTACCGGCATTAATGAAATTTGGTGAGTATATTGAAAGCACAAAGCGTGCGGCTGTTATTTTTCCAGAAGGCACACGAAGTAAAAATGGTACACCCAAACCTTTTCAGACTAAAGGATTAGAGATTCTATTTAAAAAAGTGCCTTCAGCATTAATTGTTCCTATAACCGTAAACAACTCTTGGAAAATGTTGCGCTATGGGAATTTCCCCATGGGCATAGGCAATCATCTTAAATTTACCGTACATAAACCTATAGAATTAGCTACCTTTGTTGATAAGCAAGAGCTTATAAATAGTATTGAATCGACAATAAAAAATCATATTGAACATTAAAAAAGTTACAAATGTCTTTAAAGAATAAGAGATTAGAGGTGATGCAGTTTTTAGAAAAAGACGTTGATGCATTAATGGAGAAATATTTAATCCCAGTAGACAGTATTTGGCAACCTACAGATTTTTTGCCAAATTCTGAAACTACAGATAGTGCTTTTTTTGAAGAGGTTAGAGAGATTAGAGAATTAGCCAAAGATTTACCTTATGATTTTTGGGTAGTTTTAGTAGGTGATATGATTACTGAAGAAGCTTTACCAACTTACGAATCTTGGTTGATGGATGTTGAAGGTGTAGACCAAGTAAATGGTGAAAATGGTTGGGGTAAATGGGTGCGTCAATGGACTGCTGAAGAAAACAGACATGGCGATGTGCTTAATAAATACCTATATCTTTCTGGTAGAGTAAACATGAAAGAAATTGAAAAAACTACGCACCACCTAATTGCTGATGGTTTTGATATTGGAACAGACAGAGATCCATACAAAAACTTTGTATATACTAGTTTTCAAGAATTAGCTACTTATATTTCGCATAATAGAGTAGCAAAAATTGCAAAAGATAAAGGCAATAAACGTTTGTCAAAAATGTGTAAAATTATTTCTGGTGATGAAATGCGCCACCATCATGCGTATTCTGAGTTTGTAGAGCGTATTTTTAAAGTAGATCCTAGCCAAATGATGATGGCTTTTCATTATATGATGAAGCAAAAAATCACCATGCCCGCTCATTTTTTAAGAGAGTCTGGGGGTAAATTAAGTTCCGCTTTTGAGGAATTCTCAAATACGGCACAACGTATTGGCGTTTACACCTCTACGGATTATGTAGATATTCTTCAAAAGTTAATTGAACGTTGGGAAATTGATAAAATTACTAATCTTTCAGATGAAGCTGAAAAAGCTAGAGATTATTTAATGAAACTTCCTGCTAGAATGTATCGTATATCTGAGCGCATGAAGATTCCTGAAAACTCATTTCAATTTAAATGGGTAGAACCTGCAATTATAAAATAAAATTCCAAAAAACAAAACTCTAAATTCCAAAAAAATAGTGTTTTTAAACATGGAATTTATTAGAAAAAAATTAGTAGTGTCCGATTAAAGAATCAAGACCGCTTCGCTGTTAGAACAAAGACTTGATTGTAACTAATTGATAAACAGTAATTTTTAAATTCATAACTTTCTAAAAAATAAAATTTTTCAGTAATCGCAAAAAGCAAGCCCCTCTTTTTTATAAGCCCTGAAAACTTAGGGTTCGCAAAGGTTTTCTTTAAGCGAACTTTTTTTAGTCGGACAAAAATGAAAAAAATCATTGATTAATTACAATAACAAAAGCTTTAGGCCTATTTCAAGTTCAGAAAATAGTGAAATAACTTCTGATACTATTTTTGTTTATAAACAAAAGGGGGATATTTTAACATCCACTTACAACGGTGCAAACATTATAGAAGGTCACCTTATTGGCTTGGTTGATAACGACGGTACTATTAATATGAGATATCATCAAATTAATAAAAACGGCGAATTAATGACTGGTATTTGCATGTCTAAGCCCGAAATTGATTCCAACGGAAAAATAAAACTTTATGAAAGTTGGATTTGGACTTCAGGTGATAGATCTAAAGGGACTTCAATACTAAAAGAAATTTAATCACCATGTCTTCAGAAGAAATAATCAATAAGACCATAATTTTTGTAAAAGAGACTTTAGCTGATGCTGAAGGTGGACACGATTGGTTTCACACCCTAAGGGTGTTTAATAATTCCTTACTCATCTCTAAAAATGAATCTGTTGATACATTTGTGGTTTCGCTAGGTGCGTTATTGCATGATATAGCAGACAGCAAATTTCATGATGGCGATGAAACAATTGGTCCAAGGATAGCAAGAAAGTTTCTATTTGACCTGAATGTAGATTCTACTGTTATTGAACATGTTGTAAATATTATAGAGAATATATCTTTTAAAGGCGGTAATGAAATTCAAAAGTTTAAATCCATAGAGTTAGATGTGGTGCAAGATGCTGATAGACTTGATGCCATTGGCGCTATTGGTATTGCACGCTGCTTTAATTACGGTGGATTCAAAAATAGAGCACTATATAATCCTGAGATTGCTCCTAATCTAAATATGAGAAAGGCAGAATACAAGTCCTCAATTGCTCCTACAATAAACCATTTTTACGAAAAATTGTTGCTTTTAAAGGATAAAATGAATACTAAAGCTGGGAAACGAATTGCTACTGAAAGACATGTATATATGTTAGGTTTCTTAGACCAGTTTTATAGTGAATGGCATGGAGAAAAGTAATAATCTTATTAAGGAAAGCTTGTCATGTTAATTCTCTAAAGCAACTTGTAATGCTGTAATTTTATATTCCAAAATCGAAAGCTCTTCTGCATTTTCAATAATTTCTTCAACGGTTAAATCGTCTTTACCGTTAATAAAATCCATAATGCCTTTCTTCTTATAAGCATAATATTTTAAAGCTTCATTAATTTTATCAGTCATAACCTTTAATTTTTATTGAATAATTAACTTAATTTCTTTTCTGTAATTTGAAGCACTCTTGCCAGTTATATCATTAAAGACTTTATTAAAATGGGAGAAATTATTAAATCCACATTCAAAACAAACATCAGCAATACTCATTTTACTTTCTTCAGATAATAGTTTTGTTGCATGAACCACGCGATATTCATTTACTACTTGAGTAAAGGTTTTTCCTGTAGCTTTTTTAAAATATCTACAAAAAGCAGGTACTGTCATACTTACCTCATCGGCTATTTCATCTAATGTAATATGCTGTTGAAAATTTTTGTTCACATATTTAAATATGGCTCCAATCTTAGCGCTGTCTTGAGCTTCCGCTTCAAAGGCAAAACCATCAGCATTTAAAAGTGAATAATCTTCGGTTTTTGCTAAATAATTGAGAATTTCCAAGAACTTTAGGGTACGATCTAATCCGACACTCTCCAAAAGTTTATCAATTTTAGGCCCTATATATGCTTTGGTTTCCACATGAAAGCGAATACCTTTCTTAGCTCTTTCAAATAAGGCGTTAATATCTGCCATTTCAGGAATTTTAATAAAATCATTTCCTAAAAAATTAGATTTAAATTGTACTGTAGTTTCAGACCCATTGGCTGTAAGCCTATCTGCAAAGCCATTATGTGGAAGGTTAGATCCTATTAATATAAGCTGACTATTATTAAAATACGATAGGTGATTTCCAATATGTGTTTTACCCTGTCCTTTGTTTACATATACAAGTTCAAGTTCTGGGTGAAAATGCCAGTAAGCATTAAACTTATCTTCTTTTTCTAAATGCTGCTTTACAAGTATAGAACTTCCAAAACTCGGGGAAAGCTTTTCTAAAGTAGGTTTTTTCTTAATCATAGCAAGATTAATTTATAGCAAATTTACTATTTATTATGCATACATTGTATATTTAATTACCCTAAATGTGTGTTATATTAACTTAACAATGAGTTAACATTAATTTAACAGATAATATAGCACACAAACTGGTCAAAATTGATGTTTTTGTAGCTGGTGTTTGTTCTTAGTTTTGTGGTGTAATAATTTTTAAATTAATTTATTATGTATTTAACTGAAAAAAGTAATAAAACGGATTATACACTTTTTACAAGTTTAGTATTAAGAGAAAATAAGACACAGCATAAAACTAGAAGCATTAATTTTTCTATATCAGGTTTTTTTAAAGCATATTGGAAATACTATAATTTATATGACGTATATATTACACACCCAAACCAAATGGTTTACACCAATATGGATAGAAGTGAAAAAGCGAGATTTAAAAAATAATTTAAAAACAAAAAACAACTCTTAAAACAGAGTAACAGTATTCATTAATAGTTAGTTTAATGTCTTATTTAGTTTAGTTTAGTTGGTAAAAGTGGGCTGTGGTAGCCCACTTTTCTTTTTACCCTATCTACAAAACTTGCTATCCGTCTCATACAAAAATTTTTCTTGTAGCTTTTTATATCATGCATTATTTTTTAAAATATAGTTGATTATATTCTATGTTAATTTAACCTAAAATGATGTAATAATAATAGATAATTTAGGCTATAAATTAATCAATATCAATGTTTTACAAAACACATTTGCTCTTTACATTTGTAGTGTTGAACGTTATAAAAACCAAATCATGAAAAACGCAATTAAACACACAAAAAAAGGAATCTTAATGGTAACCATGTTTGCTACCATATTAAGTTTCGCAAATGAAGCTACATTATTTAATATTAAAAATGAAGCTAAAAGAACCTCTCTTACTTTACACAATGTAAAGAAAGGAAACCTACTATCTGTAAAAGATACAAATGGTGTAATTTTGTTCAAAGAGTATATACAAGAATCTGGTTCTTATACCAAAGGTTTTGACTTAACAGCATTGCCAAATGGTGCGTACATTTTTGAACTCGACAAAGATTTAGAAATAAATACAATACCTTTTACCGTAAAGTCTAATATTGTTCTTTTCGAAAAAGAAAATGAAAAAACTATCTTCAAGCCTTTGGTACGAGTTAATGACGACAAATTATATGTCTCAAAACTTTCCTTAAATGAAGAACCTTTAGAAATTGAGATTTACTTTGAAGGTTTAGACGGTTATGAACTTATGCATTCTGAAACCGTTGATAGCACTAAAACTATTGAAAGAGTTTACAGGTTAGATGGATTAAACTTAGGCTCTTACAAAATCGTATGTTTTACAGAAGGTAGAAAATTTATCAAAAACATTTAATTAAATTTAAATACCTTATTTAGAAACGTTGTTAAAAGTGAGCTGTAATGGCTCACTTTTTTTTTAAAATTTCACAACAAAGCAATTTTATAAAGGCCTTAATAAATTCTCTTGAAGTAATATCCTAGGTTATTGTATTCATTTAACCTACATATATTCTATTTTAATCTAACTTAAAATTAATGAATTAACAACAAACAATTTAGCACATAAATAGGTCAATATCAGTGTTTTAAGAAGCTAATTTGTGTTATATATTTGTAGTGTTGAACGTTATAAAACCCAAATTATGAAAAACACAAAAAAAGGAATCTTAATGGTAACTATGTTTGCTACCTTGTTAAGTTTCGCAAATGAAGCTACATTATTTAATATTAAAAATGATGCTGAAAGAACCGCTCTTACTTTATATAATGTAAAGCAAGGAAACCTTCTATCTGTAAAAGATATTAATGGTGTGATTTTGTTCAAAGAATATATTCAAGAATCTGGTACTTATACCAAAGGTTTTGACTTAACAGCATTACCAAATGGTGCTTATATTTTCGAACTTGATAAAGATTTAGAGATAAATACTATCCCTTTTACTGTAAAGTCTAATATTGTTCTTTTCGAAAAAGAAAATGAAAAAACTATCTTCAAGCCTATGGTGCGCGTAGAGGGGGATAAAGTATATGTTTCAAAACTTGCTTTAAACGAAGAACCTTTAGAAATCAAGATTTACTTTGAAGGATTGAATGGTTCTGAACTCATGTTTACTGAAACCATTGAAAACACTAAAATTATTGAAAGAATCTATAGACTAGACGGTTTAAATACAGGGTCTTACAAAATTGTGTTTTATACCGAAGGAAGGGAATTTATTAAAACTATTAATTAAATACTAAATACCTTATTTTAGAATCAGTTGTTAAAAGTGAGCTATTATGGCTCACTTTTTTTTTAGAATAATTTTAATTGTCCATTTTTAAATGGTTCATGTAAATCACAATCGAACTAGGCATTGAATTGTCTTTAAAACACTCTTTTCTAAATAGTTTTACGAGATTATTTATTTGTTTTGCAATTTTACCTCCCAGGAAAATCAGCCTTTCGTTTTTCTAAAAAAGCTGTAGTGCCTTCTTCAAAATCTTCAGTACCAAAACAATCTCCAAATCCCTGTATTTCAATATCAAAACCATTTACACCATCTTTAAAATTGGCATTTATGGCGCTAATGGCTGCTCCAATGGCTACAGACGAATTTCTAGAAATTTTGGTTGCTATTTTTTCGCAAAGGGTCAATAATTGATCTTGAGTTGTTACGTAATTAACTAAGCCATAGTTTAAAGCTTGATTTGCATCAATCATACCCGCCGTCATTATCATTTCCATGGCACGACCTTTTCCAACAAGTTGTGGTAAGCGTTGTGTGCCACCATATCCTGGAATAACTCCTAAAGACACCTCGGGTAAGCCCATTTTTGCATTATCGCTAGCTACTCTAAAATGACAAGACATGGCTAATTCTAATCCACCACCGAGTGCAAAACCATTTACTGCTGCTATAACTGGTGTTGATAGATTTTCAACAAAATCAAATAATAATTCTTGTCCTTTTGCAGCTAATTTTTTACCTTCACTCACATCATAATCTGCAAATTCACTTATATCTGCACCAGCTACAAAGGCTTTTTCTCCGCTACCAGTAACTATAATAACTTTGGTGCTTTTATCTTTATTAGCCGCATCAAATGCTTCGTGCAATTCTTCAATAGTGTCTCTATTTAATGCGTTTAATTTTTTTGGACGGTTAATGATTATGGTTGTTATTCCATTACTTTCTTCAGAAAGAATATTATTATATCTCATAAATTTTTAATTTTAATTTTTTTCTTTAAATAGCTCCAACCCTTTAATTGCAAATGCTTCAGATTCATAAAACCGCAATGATGTTTTAATAATTTTATCTGATTTATCTCGTGGAGATTTGCTCTTTATTTTTGCTTTTGAATTATTTAAATTTATAGTAAATTCATCATTCAAACTAGAAGATTCACAATAAAAATAAATTAATTGTCCTTCAGATTCCCATGTTCCCTTACCATAAAAATTTTCTTCTGGATTTGCTTCTCCTGATATATCTCTAAAAAAATGATACAGAAATGTTCCATCAATATTTAGTGAAAGTGTCCATTTTATTTCAGTTCCATCAACACTTTTAGGTTCTCTTGAATACATGCCAGATTGTGCAAGTGTATTTAAAATGACACATAGAAATATTATGATCGTGATAATGTATTTGTTTTTTATATCAAAAAAAATACGATTATAATTCATAGCTTCATTTTTTGAGATTCCTGCCTGCGCAGGAATATGTTATTCTTTAGGAAATGTCACTTTAAATGTTGTGCCTTTATCTTTTTCTGAAACAAACGAAATGTTTCCTTTATAGGTTTCTACTATATTTTTAACCATAGCTAAACCAAGCCCCATACCACTGGTTTTAGTTGTAAATTTAGGTTCAAAAACTTTGTCTATATTCTCTTCTGCGACACCTGAGCCATTATCTGCAACCGAAATAATGACATCGCCATTACTTTGTTCAACATTAATTACAATTTTTGGTGTTTGGTCGCCAGAGATTGCTTGAGTCGCATTTTTAACCAAATTGGTTACCACTCTAATAAGTTGTGTTCTATCAAATTTTGCTATAATTTCTTCTGAATCGGCAGTAAAAAAAATGTAATCTTCGTTAAAAATATCTAGGGCAAGCTTTACAATTTTTACCACATTTAAGGTTTCATTTTGTTGCGCTGGCATTTTTGCAAAGTTTGAAAATGCCGATGCAATAGAGCTCATGGTATCAATTTGCTGAATTAAAGTTTTACTGTATTCATCAACTTTTGAATGGATCTTTTCATCTTCAGGGTTAAACTTACGCTGAAAATTTTGCACCGTTAAACGCATAGGCGTCAATGGGTTTTTAATTTCATGAGCTACCTGTTTTGCCATTTCTCTCCAGGCTTGTTCGCGTTCGCTTCTTGCTAATTGTACGGCGCTTTCTTCAAGCTCATCAATCATACTATTATAAGCGTTTACCAAAGCCGAAATTTCCTCGCTAGTATCATCTACTTCAATTCTTTCATTTCTTTTTTCAAGCCTTGTTGTATTGATTTTATCACTGATAGTCTTTAAAGATTTAGTGATGTATTTTGATAATAGAAAGGCTATAGCAATGGCTGTTAATAATACCAACATAAAGGCGAAGCCTATACGCTGTAAAAATTCTTGTAGTTCTTTGGATAGGAAATCGTCTTTTTCTAAATACGGGATATTTAATATCGCTATTGGCTTAGATCTATTATCTGTGATGTAAGTGTAAGAAGATTGAAAGGTTTCACCATTTTCCTTATGCTTATCAACATATCTGTGTAGCGCTATTTCTGAGGCATTATTAAACTCTACGTATTGGGTTAATGCATTCATAATTTCTGCATCAAGACATTTATCTGCATTAGTATCTTGCAAACCTGCTTTTGAGGAAATTAAGAGTCCGCCATCTAAATCGTATAAATTAATTTGAAGTTTATGGATATCTGCAACATTATATATTTCATCTTTGAATATAAAAGGGATGTTTTCTGTTTTAATTTCCCAAGTATTTTGCCTACCGTTTAAAACACGTTTTAGATGCGTTTGAATACTGCCTTCTTTACGTTCTAAACGCCCCTTATGATAATCTTGACTTTGTTCTTTGTATTGGTATATGGCTACCGCCGAAATAAGTACAGATGCCAATAACACCAGCAATATCATGGCTAGAAATATACGGGTACGTAAAGCGAGTTTTTTTAGTTTCATCTGCACATTGTCATTGCTTTTTATCCATCAGATGCAACATCTTAAAATAAAATATGCCTTTTTTGATTTAACTTTTAAATTAGATGTTTCATCTATAAATTATGATTCCATAAATATAGCAATAATCAAACCAAAAAATCCTTCGGATAAAATTCAAAAAAATCAAACACCAAATTCAACAGAGTTCGTTTTGAAGTTTGGGATTTGAATATTGGTATTTTAATTTTTAAGCATCTGGGTTTTTGTCTCGAATATTCTTATAAACTTTAAACCCTAACATGATGAGAATTCCCAGGATGATAATGCCAATGATTCCCCAAACCCAATTGATGGCGCTTTGTAAAATAACTAGAAAAACAACTGCGAATAGGATGAATGTGGCGCCTTCGTTCCAGATGCGCATAAAACTGGATGTTTTTTTTACGACATCGTTTTGCAATTGCTTGTAATATTGATGTGTTTTTAGGTGATAGATGAAGAGTAAAAGCACGAAACCGAGTTTTACTTGCATCCATGGTAGCTGCAGCCAATAAGGTTGTAAAATGAGTAACCAAATGGCGAATAGAGTTGCCAGAATAGCTGATGGCCATGTGATGATGTACCACAAACGTTTTGACATAAGCTTAAGTTGTTTACCAAGAATTTCTTTATCTGGTGATGGCTTATGATAGGCTTCTATTTGGTATACAAACAGACGAGGAATGTAAAATAAGCCCGCAAACCATGTGATTACAAAAATGAGATGAAAGGCTTTTATGTAATTGTAATATTCCATTTTAACTTACTGCTTCTGGTGTTTTTACCCAATTATTAATCCATTTAGATAACAAGTCTACAAATGCTGCATCGTCATTTAAGCATGGTACTACTGTAAACTCTTTTCCGCCTACTTCATGGAAAATGTCGCCGCCTTCCATAGCTATTTCTTCTAGTGTTTCTAAACAATCGCTAACAAATGCCGGAGTTACAATAGCCATATTTTTAATGCCTTGTTTGCCTAAGCGCTCTATAGTTCTATCTGTATATGGCTGTAACCATGGGTCAAAGCCCAAACGGGATTGAAAGGATGTTGAATAAGTACCTTCTTTAAATTGAAGTTTTTCTGCAACTAATCGGGTAACTTCTAAACATTGATGTTTATAACAAAACTCGTGTGCCTTACTTGCTGTAACGCAACAACTTTTATCTATTTTACAATGCGATTTTGTTACATCGCTTTTTCTGATATGACGCTCTGGAACTCCATGATATGAGAATAATAAATGCTCATAATCATTTCCTTTTAAATGATTTTTTATGGCGTTTGAAAGCACTTCTATATAATCTGGCTTATTATAAAAGGCTGGTACTGATTCTATTTTTAAATTTGGGAAATATTGCTGACGAAGTTCTTCAGTTAATACTGTAATGGTTTCTGTAGTTGCCATAGCAAACTGTGGATATAAAGGAAACAACAATACCTCATCAACGCCTTTATCAACCAATTCTTGAAGGCTTTTTTTAATGGTCATACTACCATATCGCATAGCTAATGCAACAGGTTGTTCTACCTGTTTTTGTATTTTATTTTGAAGGCGTTCTGATAGTACAATTAATGGCGACCCTTCATCCCACCATATTTTTTTATAGGCTGCTGCAGATTGTTTTGGTCGTGTATTTAATATAATACCCTTAACTAGTGCTGTTCTCGCAAGAAGTGGGATATCAATTACGCGTTCGTCCATTAAAAACTCACCCAAATATTTTTTTACATCTTTTGGTTCTGGGCTATCTGGAGAACCAAGATTTACTAATAAGATTCCTTTTTTCATGTTGCAAAAATACGATACAAATTGCAATCATAATATTTAGCTGCAAATAATTCCATCCGATTATTTCTTGGTAGTTTCTTTCTCTTCCAATTTTTGATGATAATATAACTTAGGTCTTTCAGCTTTATAATCACAATCTTGAAAAATACCGCAAGATGTACTGGAACGCGCTAATGATTTAGTGATTATGTTTTTTGATAGTGCTGCTATTTCTGGGGTTAAATATTTCATATTATTAAGTTTATATTTTGAGACTGTCAGGTTTTTGAAACACAAGTGTTCGGAAGACAATTAAAATACGATTATTTTTAAATAATGTGAAGATTAAAATGTAAAACGTTTTAAAAAACACCCCTAAAGTCCCCTCAAGGGGACAATTCACTCAGTTGAATAGAACGATTGTCCCCTTGAGGGGACTTTAGGGGTGTTAATATATAATAGCAACGGCTAAAACTCTACCGAACACCAATATTTTGAAACCTGACAGGTCTAATTTAACTCAAAGACATCACATATTTCTTAGGCGTTGTGCCATATTTCTTTTTAAATGCAGCTATAAAATGGCTTGATGTGCTATATCCTACTTTATGTCCAACTTCATTTACATTGTCATTACCAGCCTCTAATAATTTACGCGCCACTTCCATTTTGTAGTCAAACAAAAAACTAAAAACCGAATCGCCATAAATTTGTTTAAAGCCTTCTTTTAACTTTTTAAGGCTCAATCCAATTTCATCAGCTAATTCTTGTAAGCTTGGTGGTTCAGCCATTCTTGACACAATAATGTCTTTCGCTTTTCTAATTTTAATGACGTTGGTTTCATCAACTAAAAACGGGCATTGCTCAATATCGGCATCCTCACTTCTATTAAAATACAAACTCAACAACTCATAAGCCTTCCCTTTAAAATACAAGGTCTTAATAGATTGATTAAGATTGTAATTTATTAATTGATTCAATACTATCGCCATGGAAGGTGAAATAACACCATCTTTATAATATTTTTTATCCTTATTATCTTCGCTCAAAAAAGTAATATAATCTGCTTCTTGCGAAAATAAAGCGTGAAAATTTTTAATTGATATTAATACTGAAACCATCCAAGAATGCGGATTAATTTCTAAATTTATTGGAAGGTTACGCTGCGGATTATAAAGCAATAATGAGTTTTCCTCAAGAATATTTAGTCGATATCGCCCCTCATTAAAAACAAATTGACTAGAACCCTTAACACAAAAATGAAATTGAATAAAATCGCTATCTATTTCTTTATCAAGAGATTGTATTTCGCCTGATTCGTTTTTATAAGCCAACACTAAAACACCTGCATCAACCTTCGTTTCTTCAAAAGTACTTTTAGCGACACTTTTATTAGCTTTAAATTCTTGATTCATATTTTTTTATTTAGATTGATTATAAATAAAACACCTAAAACATGCCTAATACAATGCGAAAATATGACTTTTATCATGTAATAATAAAAAATAACGTTAAAAAACCACAAACGATACTAAAAGTTCTTTGAGCGTTACTTTTTTTTAAAGCATCCCTATATTTTTGCTTCACATTATCAGGTATAGCAATGCAAAAATACAATATTAGTAGAAGTAGTTCCTTTTATTCCATTGGTTTGAGTTATAAAAAAGCCGATGCAGATATAAGAGGTCGTTTTAGTTTGGATGAAGAATCTAAACTAGCATTGCTAAATCAAGCTAAAGAAAATGATATTGAAAGTTTGGTTGTAACTTCTACCTGCAATAGAACCGAAATATATGGTTTTGCTCAACATCCCTTTCAATTAATCCAACTTCTTTGTGATAACACTCGTGGAACGGTTGAAGAATTTCAAGAAGTTGCCTACATTTACAAAAACAAAGATGCTATTGCACACATGTTTCGGGTGGGTTCTGGTTTAGATAGTCAAATTCTTGGAGATTTTGAAATTATAAGTCAGTTAAAAATCAGTACAAAATTATCTAGAAAACACGGATTATTAAACCATTTTACTGAGCGTTTAGTAAATGCTGTTATTCAAGCTAGTAAACGTATTAAAACAGAAACTGATATTTCTTCAGGCGCAACATCCGTATCTTTTGCTTCAGTACAATATATTTTCAAAAATATTGAAAACGTTTCTGATAAGAATATATTATTATTCGGAACAGGAAAAATTGGTAGAAACACTTGTGAAAACTTAGTAAAACATACCCAAAATAAGAATATAACTTTAATAAACAGAACAAAAACCAAAGCAGAACAAATTGCTGGAAAGTTTAATTTATTGGTTAAAGACTATGCCAATTTACAAGAAGAGATTAACGAATCTGATATTCTAATTGTAGCTACAGGTGCGCAACGCCCTACTATTGACAAGCACATCATTCAATCAGAAAAACCCCTCTTAATTTTAGATTTATCAATTCCGAAGAATGTTAACCAAAATGTTCAAGAATTGGAAAATGTATCGCTTGTTCATCTAGATCATTTATCTCAAATTACTGATGAAACTTTAGAGGCTCGAAAAGCTCATATTCCTTCCGCCGAAGTAATTATAGAAGAAATAAAAGCCGAATTTAACAGTTGGTTAGAAACCAGAAAGTTTGCCCCAACTATTAAAGCTTTAAAACATAAATTATCTGATTTCGCTACTGCGGAATTAGATACACAACGCAAAAAACATGCTGATTTTAATGAGGAACAAGCCGAATTAATTAGCAATAACATCATTCAAAAAATTACTAACCACTTTGCGCATCATTTAAAAGATGATGACGTATCTACTGATGATAGTCTTGAACTTATTAAAAAAGTATTTCAGTTAGAAACTTCCACAAAAAATGTTGATACTGCTTAAACTCCAAAAATGACGAATATAAATTGTTCCTTTTTTGCTTACTTATCGTTCAAAAAAATAACCGTAACTAGGCTATGCTAATTTTTTCCGCCTCAATTAATCTAAAAATAATTCAATTTATCCATCCATCATTTTGAAATCTAATCAGTATAAAACCATAAGAATTGGTACGCGCGATAGTGAATTAGCACTATGGCAAGCCAAAATAGTACAAAGTTTACTTGAAGATGCAGGTCATAAAACAGAACTAGTGCCTGTAAAATCTACGGGCGATTTAGTTTTAGATAAACCGCTTTACGAATTAGGCATTACAGGTATTTTTACGCGAACTTTAGATATCGCGATGTTAAATCATGACATCGATATTGCGGTACATTCTTTAAAAGATGTGCCAACAGTTTTGCCAAATGGTATTGTGCAAGCAGCGGTTTTAAAACGTGGTAACGTAAATGACACGCTTGTTTTTAAAGACAATGAGGAATTTTTAGGGGCTAAAGAAGCTGTTATTGCAACTGGTAGTTTACGCAGAAGAGCGCAGTGGCTAAGTCGCTTCCCAACACATACTATTACCGATTTACGTGGTAATGTCAATTCCCGTTTACAAAAACTTGAAGATAGCGATTGGAACGGTGCCATATTTGCAGCTGCAGGTATTGGTCGCATCGGTATCAGACCTGAAGAAGCCATCAATTTAGATTGGATGATTCCTGCTCCAGCTCAAGGCGCCATTATGATTACTGCCTTAGAAGAAGATGAATTTGTAAAAGCAGCATGTGCTGAACTAAACCACGAAGAAACAGAAATTTGCACCACTATTGAACGCGAATTTTTAAATAAATTAGAAGGTGGTTGCACAGCGCCTATTGGTGCTTTAGCCTATATAAAAGATGAGGAAATCAACTTTAAAGGGGTTTTATTAAGTCCTGATGGCACAAAAAGAATTGATGTTACCCGAGTTAAAAAACTTGGCGAACATCATGATATGGCTCAGTATTGTGCCGATTTTGTTATAGAACGTGGTGGTAAACGTTTAATGGACAAGATCAAAAATTCCACTAAAAAAACGAATGTATTTTCTACAAAATCATTTACCGAAGATCAACGCTTATTATTTCATGAAAAGGTAGTTGTAGAAAGTTCAGATTTCATAAAAATAAGTTTGAATCGTATTCATCCGCGTTTCTTAAAAAATGAAATTCAGAATGTTGTAATTACTAGTAAAAATGCTGTTGAATCACTAACCACAAACTATTCAGCAATAGAATTACAATTTAAAAATATTTACTGTGTGGGTCGCAGAACCAAACGTCTAGTTGAAAATAAAATAGGCAAAGTCAAGCACACCGAAAAGAATGCTCAAAAATTAGCGGAGTATTTAGTGGATTATATAGAAGGCACCGAAGTTACTTACTTTTGTAGCGATATAAGGTTAGATGCCTTACCAACTATTCTAACCGAAAATAACATAACAGTAAATGAAGTTGAAGCCTACCAAACTAAATATGATGGTTATAAAGTAGATAATTCTGTTGAAAGTGTCATGTTTTTCAGTCCATCAACCATAGAAAGTTTTGTGCGTAGTAATAAAAAAGAAATAACTGCTTTTTGTATTGGCGAGACTACTGCAAAAAAAGCTAGTAAGCATTTTAAAGATGTTAGGATAGCAAAAGTACCAACAGTAGAAAGTGTAATTGAGTTGGTTAATGAACATTATGTGTAATGTTTGACTATGAAGCTATCTCCTGCGAGGTTTTAAAAACCTTGTAGGTATTAAAAAAATAACAAAAATAAACCTACAAGGTTTTAAAAACCTCGCAGGTCAAAACAAAGACATGAGTATTAAAAACGATTTATTTTTAAGAGCATTAAAAGGAGAAACTGTAAACCGCCCACCAGTATGGATGATGCGTCAAGCAGGGCGTTATTTACCGGAATTTATGGCTATAAAAGAAAAGTATGACTTCTTTACACGTTGCCAAACTCCAGAATTAGCAAGTGAAATCACTGTGCAACCCATCCGAAGATACGGTATGGATGCTGCCATTTTATTCAGCGATATTTTGGTAATTCCTCAAGCTATGAACATCGAGGTACAAATGAAGCCAAATTTTGGACCATATTTACCAAATCCTATTCGCTCTCAAAAAGATGCTGATAACGTGATTGTTCCAGACGTAAAAGAAGCTTTAAATTATGTCTATGAAGCTGTAAAAGCAACCAAAGAAAAACTTAACGACGACATTCCGTTAATTGGTTTTGCAGGTTCCCCATGGACCATTTTATGCTATTGTGTGCAAGGTCAAGGCAGCAAAAATTTTGATAAAGCCAAAGAATTTTGTTTTACAAACCCGATTGCAGCACATCAATTATTACAAAAAATTACAGATACAACCATTGCCTATTTAAAGGAAAAAGTAAAAGCAGGATGTAACGCCGTTCAAGTATTCGATTCTTGGGGAGGCATGCTCTCGCCTGTCGATTATCAAGAATTTTCGTGGCAATATATCCAACAAATCATAGATGCTTTAAAAGACGATGCACCAGTAATTGCCTTTGGTAAAGGCTGTTGGTTTGCCCTTGGCGACATGGCAAAATCTGGCGCTTCGGCTTTAGGTATAGACTGGACATGTTCTCCAAGAAATGCGCGTTATTTAACCGGTGGAAACATCACGCTACAAGGTAATTTCGACCCAACACGCCTTTTTTCTCCACCATCAGAAATCAAAAAAATGGTACACCAAATGATTAACGAATTTGGTAAAGACAAATACATCGTAAACCTCGGCCATGGTATTTTGCCAAACATTCCGCTAGATCATGCCAAAGCGTTTATAGATGCCGTTAAGGAATTCCCCTCTTAATCTCCCCAAAGAGGAGAAACTGTTGAGGAATCGCTCATCCATTCAGGGTTTTTAAATTGAATGGAAAGTTTAAATAATAAAACATTTCAAACTCCCTCTCCTTCGGAGAAGGTTGGGGAGAGGAATAAGGTTGGGGAGAGGATGATCAAAAACATCATTTCAGGAATTAAAGCATACTTCGGTGCTTTCAGTTTAATTTCAAAATTAAAACTATGGAATTATTTTGCTATACCCATGATAATTAGTTTGGTAACCGCAATTGCAGTTTTTGGTTCAGCCTACGGATTATCAGATAATATTGGCGCTTTCATTTCAAAAATATGGATTTGGGATTGGGGACACGACACCTTTTCTTCAATTAGCAATTTTATTGGTGGGCTCATTGTTATAGTCATAGGCCTTATTCTTTTCAAACACATCATAATGGCGCTATCCGCACCATTTATGAGTCCCGTTTCAGAAAAAATTGAAGCCCATTTTACAGGTAATCCTCCACATTCGCATAGAGATACAACCTTTATGCAACAACTCTTGAGAGGCATCCGTATTAACGGTAGAAACTTAATCATGGAATTGCTACTAACCATTCCTATTCTGCTTTTAAAGTTTATTCCTGTAGTCAATATATTTTCAACTATTTTGTTATTCTTGGTGCAAGCCTATTATGCCGGTTTTGGTAATATGGATTACACTTTAGAACGTCATTTTCAATATAAAGAAAGCTTGCAATTTGTGCGTAAGCATCGTGGCTTAGCCATAGGTAACGGTATTGTTTTTATTCTGTTTTTATTAATTCCAGTAATTGGTGTAATTTTAGTGCTTCCATTATCGGTTACAGCAGCTTCAACCAGAACGGTAGAAGCGCTTCAACTTAAAAACACGCCAACCAATGCCGCTTAATATTGATTCATATCATATCATCCCAATACACCCAAAAGACGGATGGACTGTCTGCAACTTTTCAGTCGCTAATGAAGACCGATTAAAACACTATTTCCCAAAAACATTAGAGCAGAATTTAACTCCTGATTTATCAAATATTTTTGTCGCAAAAATGGTTAAACAATTTGAAACTAAGGAAGAATTTTTATTCACTTTACGAGAAAACGAATCCAATAAATTGGTTGGTTTAGTTTATATTAAAGAAGTGGATTGGACAAAAAAACAAGGCGAATTCGCATACTGCATAGATTATAGTGTTGAAGGTAAAGGCTTAATAACAGAAGCTGTAAAACAATTATCAGACTATGCTTTTGATACTTTGGGCTTCAAAACATTACAAATCATTTCACATAAAAGTAATATTGGCAGTGTCAAAGTTGCTGAAAACAATAATTTTACTTGGATTAAAACACTTAAAAATGAGTTTACACCTCCAGGAGGAAAACCACTAAATATGGAGTTATACGAACTATATAAAAAAATAGAATCTTAAAATATGCCACATTTTGTTATTGATTGCTCAGAAAATATTTTAACACTTCAGCAACCTGGAAAAATCATGCAAGACGTACACAAATTGGCTTGTAACACGGGTTTATTTAATGACGCAGATGTAAAAGTACGACTGAACCCTTTTAAAGAACATTATTTAGTAGGTGGGAAACAAGATGATTTTATTCATGTTTTTGCTAATATTATGGAAGGCAGAACTACAGAACAAAAGGCTAATCTTTCTAAACAAATTGTTACACAATTAAAGACTTTGTTTCCAACTGTTCCCTTCATCGCTATAAATATTAGAGATTTTGAGAAAGCAACTTATTGTAACAAGAAGATGATTTAA
This sequence comes from uncultured Algibacter sp., assembly GCF_963976535.1. Classification (NCBI taxonomy): domain Bacteria; kingdom Pseudomonadati; phylum Bacteroidota; class Flavobacteriia; order Flavobacteriales; family Flavobacteriaceae; genus Algibacter; species uncultured Algibacter sp. The sequence goes on from NZ_CAXBLF010000008.1 coordinate 69,495, forward strand.
TCAATGAAAGACAAATTCTACCAATACATCCAAGATTTACAAGATAGCATCACATCAAAACTTGAAGCTATAGATGGTAAAGCCAAATTTCAAGAAGACATTTGGAAACGACCAGAAGGTGGCGGCGGGCGAACCCGTGTTATTGAAAATGGAAACGTTTTTGAAAAAGGCGGCGTAAACATTTCTGGAGTTCAGGGTAAACTACCAAAATCTATGCAAGCCTATTTTAAAGTAGGCGATGTCGATTTTTTTGCCTGCGGATTGAGTTTGGTTTTGCATCCTAAAAATCCGATGGTGCCAACGGTTCATGCGAATTGGCGCTATTTTGAAATGTACGATAAAGCAGGAAACATTATTGATAGTTGGTTTGGTGGAGGTCAAGATTTAACACCGTACTATCTGTTTGAAGAAGATGCTAAACACTTTCATCAAACCTGTAAAACGGCCTGCGATAAGCATAACCCCAAGTTTTATCGAACATACAAAAAACGTTGTGATGAATATTTTTATAATGCGCACAGAAACGAAGGCAGAGGCATAGGTGGTTTGTTTTTTGACTATTGCAAAGCTTCTGATAATATGACTATGGAAAATTGGTATAACTTTGTAACTGAAATTGGCGATAGTTTCTTGGAAGCTTTTGCCCCAATAGTTGAAAAACGAAAAAAATTACTATACACAGATGAACAACGCAATTGGCAAGAAATACGCCGTGGACGTTATGTAGAATTTAATTTAGTACATGATAAAGGCACCTTGTTCGGACTAAAAACTAACGGACGTATAGAAAGTATTTTAATGAGTTTACCTCCGCATGTGCAGTGGGTTTACGACCATCATCCTGAAACTGGAAGTGATGAAGATAAATTAATTGAAGTATTAAAAAACCCTGTAGATTGGGTTTAAAATAGAACCAAGACCTCAGGTCTGATAAACATAAAGCTATGTATCCATTACGAAGAAACAGAAGATTAAGAACCAACGAATCAATTAGAAGCTTAGTTCGCGAAACCATAATAACACCTAATGATTTTTTAGTCCCACTTTTTGTGGTTGAGGGTAAAGGTATTAAAGATGAAATTCCATCAATGCCTAACTACTTTCGTTTCAGTTTAGATTTGTTAGAAGGCGAAGTAAAAGAGCTTTGGAAACTGGGATTAAAATCGGTGTTACTTTTTGTAAAAGTACCAGATAATTTAAAAGACAACAAAGGTATCGAAGCATTAAACCCCAACGGATTGATGCAACGTGCTATTAAAACCGTTAAAAACGTATGCCCAGACATGTTAGTGATGACAGATGTTGCGCTTGACCCTTATTCTGCTTACGGACATGATGGTATTATCGAAAACGGACAAATCATAAACGATGAAACTGCCGAAGTTCTAGCAGAAATGAGTATTTCTCATGCACAAGCTGGTGCTGATTTTGTTGCACCTAGCGATATGATGGACGGTCGTATTCTTGCTATTCGCGAAGCCTTAGAAGATGAAGGTTTTACAAATACTGGTATTATGAGTTATTCTGCTAAATATGCTTCTGCGTTTTACGGCCCTTTTAGAGACGCTTTAGATTCTGCCCCTGTAGATTTAGTGGATATTCCCAAGGATAAAAAATCCTATCAAATGGATTATGCCAACCGTTTTGAAGCCATTCGTGAAACTGAAATGGATATTGATGAAGGCGCAGATATCGTGATGGTAAAACCAGGTTTGTGCTATTTAGATATTGTTCGAGACATTAAAAACGAAGTAGACGTACCAGTTGCGGTTTATCAAGTGTCTGGAGAATACGCCATGTTAAAAGCTGCAGCAGAAAAAGGCTGGCTAGATCATGATGCTGTTATGATGGAACAAATTACAGCTATTAAGCGCGCAGGTGCTGATATTATAGCGAGTTACTTTGCCAAAGATGTAGTAAAATTTTTATAACTTTGTGGAAAATTAAATTTTATGACAGCGGTAATTGGTATTCTAAATAAAAACGCAGTTGCTATTGCAGCCGATTCAGCTGTAACTGTATCTGGTAGTAATGGAAGAAAAATATATAACACTGCTAACAAAATTTTTACTTTATCAAAATTACATCCCGTTTCAATCATCATATATAATTCAGCGAATTTCATTTCTACACCCTGGGAAATAGTAATAAAAATATATAGAAGTGAATTAAAAGAAAAATCTTTCCCATTACTAAAAAATTATTCGGACGATTTCTTTAAGTTTTTGAAGTCTAGAAAATTCTTTTCGTCAGATGAAACAATTAGTCATTTTACTCAATCATTTATATACTTTTCTTTTGAAGAGTTGACTAAAATGGCAATTAATAAAGCGATTGAAAGTGAAGAAGATCTTGTTTCGGTGTCAAGTGAAGACAGAATAACTTTGTTTAAAAAAAATATTATTGAAATAATTGATTTTCAAATCAAGCAATTTAAATCTGAAGAAAAATTAAAAGACTTTACTTCATTAACAAAAAAAAGATTTAATGAAGTAATTGGTGATCAAATTAAAGAAATAATTGAAAGTGAATTTGAAGAATTTAATACAAAAGAAATTTTGACTAAATTTTCAACTTTGACATATGAATATATTAAAAGTAAAGCCTTTTTGGGTTCTTGGACTGGCTTAGTTTTTGCAGGTTATGGTAATGATGAAATATATCCGACTACGATTAGCACTAAAGTTGCTGATGTTTTTGATAATAAAATTAGATTTTATACTGAACATGTCGAGAAAATAAATGATAGTAATTCTGGTTCAATAATGCCATTTGCACAAAGAGATGTTATTGATACTATTATTACTGGTATTAGTCCAGATATAAATCAAACTTTATTTTCAACATTTAACAATTTCTTAAATGGTTATAATGAACATTTGATTAACTTAGTGGGAAGTGAAAAACCAGAATTAGCAAAAAGCTTAAAAGCAATTGATACCGAAGCTATATGTAAACAATTTTTAGATGAAATCGAGAATGTAAAAGAAATTAAACATATCGAACCAACTGTAACTACAGTATCTATTCTTTCTAAAGAAGATCTTGCAGAAATGGCAGAAAGTTTAATATATTTGACATATTTAAAAAGAAGAATAAGTTCAGACGAAGAATCTGTTGGTGGTCCAGTAGATGTAGCTTTAATTTCAAAGGGAGATGGTTTTATATGGATAAAAAGAAAACATTACTTTGAAAAGGAATATAATCCACATTTTATAAAAAATTACTACAAATAATAAAAATCGTAATCATGTCACTATTTTTAAAAAACAATAAAAAATATAATAACAACATTTTAACCTTGTCTTTTTTTAGAGAACTATCAAAACAGAAAGAAGATAATTCTAAAAAAACTGTTAATGTTGATAGCGATTCAAATGAAATTGCAGAAATAATTTCAGAAAAGTTATTAAAAGAAGTTCAAAAACAGTTAGTTTTAAAATAAATTGACCTTACGTTATTAAAAAAAAAGCTGTCATTATGATAGCTTTTTTTATTTATAGACTTGCTTTAAACCCTATCTATTCTTCTAAAATTAATTTTGTAATTTCACATTAAAATTCATTCTTAAATGAGTACACTAATTTTTTGGGCAACTATCTCTATTTTCTTTTCCTTTTTATGTTCTATTCTCGAAGCTGTTTTATTAAGTGTCACTTCCACGTTTATAAACGTTAAAAAACAAGAAGGTAAAGACTATGCTTTAACCTTAGAAACTCTAAAAAAAGATGTAGACAAACCGCTTATCGCCATACTTACACTAAACACCATTGCTCACACTCTAGGCGCAATGATGGTAGGTATTGAAGCTGAAAAATTACCTTTCAAAATTGAACTTTTTGGTATCAACACCGTTGGTGTGGTATCTGCAATTATGACGTTTTTAATTTTAGTGGCTTCCGAAATTATACCAAAAACTATTGGAGCCACTTACTGGAAAAAGCTGGCTAATTTTACTTCCAAAGCATTGGTGGTTTTAATTTTTCCATTGAAATGGACAGGTATTTTGTGGTTACTTCAACTCACAACAAAACTTATTGGCGGGAAAGGTCACGGTAGTATTTTAAGCCGTGAAGGATTTTTAGTTATGGCAGATATGGCTCATGAAGAAGGTGTTTTTCAAGAAAATGAAAGTAAAATCATTAAAAATTTACTAACCTTTAAAGAGGTGTTTGCTAAAGATGCTATGACACCACGAACAGTAATGCAAGCCGAAGACCAGAACACCACCGTTAAAGACTTTTTTAATAGAAATTTAAATTTACGCTTTTCTAGAATTCCTATATATTCAAAAAATCCAGATAACATAAAAGGGCTTGTTTTAAAGGATGAAATTTTTAAAGAAATGGCACTTGGTAATGGTGATAAAAAGTTATCCGAGTTAAAACGAAACATTATTATAATTGATAGAAATTTACCTATTCCTAATTTGTTTGAACAACTCATTGAAAGCAGAAATCATATGGCATTAGTGGTTGATGAATACGGTTCGGTTAGTGGTTTAGTGACCATGGAAGATGTTATCGAAACCTTATTAGGATTAGAAATTATGGACGAGAGTGATAATGTTTCAGATTTGCAACATTTAGCTAGAAAAAGCTGGGAAGCACGCGCTAAAAAGCTAGGTATATTTGATGATAATACGACTTCGGAATAATGAAACATTCGTGCTAAAACATTATCCTAAAATTATATTTAAAGAAATGTTGCATCTGACAATTAAAAAATAAAAATAATCAGATGAAAACTTGTATTATTAATTCGCCTTTAGGATTCACCAAAATAGTTGGTAATGAAGATGGCATTGCCTCTGTTACAGTGCTTAATTCTGAAGAAAAAACTACAGATATTATCCCTATTGAATTAGAAGATTGTGTCATACAACTCAATGAATATTTTGAAGGAACTCGTAAAGCATTCAACATTAAATTAAATGCAAACGGTACCAATTTTCAAAAGAGAGTGTGGAAACAATTGGAAGAAATCCCTCATGGAAAAACAACTTCATATTTAGAATTATCAAAACAGTTAGGTAATGTAAAAGCTATTCGAGCAGTTGCTAATGCTAATGGCAAAAATCCATTATGGGTTATTGTGCCTTGTCATCGCGTTATTGGGAGCGATGGTTCGCTAACTGGTTATGCTGGAGGTTTACATCGAAAACAATGGTTGTTGGAACATGAAAGTCCTTATAAGCAACAATCTCTTTTTTAACCTTAATTGCAAAGAATTTTCTTATCTTTAATTTCTACTTTAAACTAAAGAAATGAAATTCTTAAAAAAACTCTTCAAATGGATAGTTATCTTATTGGGACTACTAATCATTGTATTATATATTACGGATACAGATTATCTTATTAAAGCGGTAAGAACCATATATCTACAAGGTTATACCACGGCATATCTAGAAGATTATAAGAAATTTGACAACCAAGTTATTGAAAATGGCACACCTAAACCATGGCCAAATCATAAAAACTACAATTCGGTTATAGAAACTGAAAGTTTAGATGTGATAAATAAATCCAACGGCACCATAGCTTACGTCATTATAAAAAATGACAGTATCTGGTTTGAAAACTATTATGATGGTTTTAATGAAAACTCTCAGTCCAACTCATTTTCTATGGCGAAAAGTTATGTGAGTGGGCTTATGGGAAAAGCTATTATGGAAGGGTATATTAAAAATTTAGACCAACCAGTAAGTGATTTTTTGCCAACCTTCAATGAAGGCTTGGCAGCTAAAATGACTGTAGGAGATTTATCTAGTATGGCTTCAGGTACAAATTGGGACGAAAAATATTATTCCCCGTTATCAATTACAACAAGAGCCTATTTTGATGATGATTTAGAAAAGGTAATGCTAGGTTTAAAAGTTCCTAACGAACCAGGAAAGTCATTTAAATACTCCAGTGGTGACACACAAATGTTGGCTATGGTTATTGAGAAGGCCACAGGTAAAAAATTATACAATTATTTAACCGAAAGCTTCTGGAAACCTTTAAATTCAGAAAATCCTACGCTTTGGCAAGTTGATAGCGAAGGGCATGATTTAGTTAAAGCTTACTGCTGTATTGCAAGTAATGCAAAAGATTTTGCTCGTTTTGGAAAACTCTATAAAGACCATGGGAAGTGGAATGGAAAACAGATTTTAGATTCTACTTTTGTAGCAAAATCTTTAAAACCTGTTCATAGTGATGGATCTATGTATGGTTATGGTTGGTGGTTAAAAACAATGGGGGCCAAAAACTTTTTTATGATGCGCGGACACTTGGGGCAATATGTTATTGTTGAACCAAATGACAATGTTATTATTGTAAGATTAGGGCATTCTAAAGGTTCTAATAAAGCGGTTGGTAAATTCACCATAGACATAAACACTTATATTGAAGAAGCCTATAAAATGCTAAACAAATGATTTCAAAATTAAATTTAGAAAACATATTATTTTTAGATATTGAAACCGTTCCTGAAACACAACATTTTTCTGATTTAGATGAAACCAAACAAGCCCTTTGGGATCATAAATCAAAATACCAAAGAAAGGATGATTTTACAGCCGAAGAATTTTATGACCGTGCAGGAATTTGGGCAGAATTTGGTAAAATAGTTTGTATTTCGGTAGGGTATTTCAATATTTTAAACGATTTACGAACGTTTAGAACTACGTCTTTTTATGGTGATGAAATTAAAATTTTAAAAGACTTTAAAAACTTACTTATTTCACATTATAGTCAAACCAAGCATCTACTTTGTGCGCATAATGGAAAGGAATTTGACTTTCCTTATATAGCACGACGCATGATAATTAATGATATTGAATTACCATATAAACTTAACTTGTTTGGAAAAAAACCTTGGGAAGTGCCACATTTGGACACTTTAGAATTATGGAAATTTGGCGACTATAAAACCTATACCTCTTTAAAACTATTGACTAATGTTTTGGGGATTCCTTCGCCTAAAGATGATATAGATGGCAGTGAAGTGTATCGTGTTTATTACGAAGAAGACGAAATAGATAGAATTGTTGTTTATTGTGAAAAAGACACGATTGCAGTCGCACAAATATTTCTGCGATTACGAGGCGATGCTATTTTAACTGACGACGAAATTATTCACATATAAAACACAAGTAATAGAAAAGTCCAGATTTTAAATCTGGACTTTTCATTTTTGAGCTAGTCATTACTCCATTATTGGCTTATTCTTTAATAAACCTTTCCATCATTTTATATGTTCCATCGTTGACTTCAATGTAATACATGCCTGCTTCTAAATTATCAACAGTAATGGCTTTAGACGTTCTGCCTATATTCACTATTTGACCAAGCGAATTGATTATTCTGTAAGACATATTTTCTCCTTTTGAAGTTTTAATATTTAAAATATCTCCAACAGGGTTTGGATATAGCGTGAGTATATTAAAGCTATTTGTACTAACATTCAATAAATCGCCTTTTGATTCATTTTTAGCTGCTGCTACTGCTATGGTTAAGTTTATATTATCAATAGCTATATCTGCTTGCCAAGTACTTCCGGTAATTCTATTAAATCTTAATTGAACAGTATTTCCTGTATAAACTGATAAATCTATATTAGTAGATAACCAATTATTCCCTTTATTTCCAGATTCACTCCAAATAGGTGTCCAACTTATGCCGTTATCATTGCTTGCCTCTAACGTAATTGTTCCCATATCAGCGGCGCCATACATATGATAATTAAAACTAAATGTAGCTGAAGTTGACGTACTTAAATCGTAACAAGGTGAATTAATAATGGCTTGCTTATTAGGATAACCTGTGCCATTTCCCGATGCTTCAACAAAAATATAATAACTTCCTTGAACTGCACTTGATGGCCCTGTACTTCCAGACGGTGTTCCATTAGCATCAATAGTCCAATTAATATCATCAGCACTTGATTGTGTCCACAACCCTATTGTATTCTCAAAGCTTTCAGCATAAGGGTAACTTGTTATTTCTCCTGAACAACTATTTATAACTAATTCTCCTTCAATTAAACTAATGTTATCAATAGCTATATCTGCTTGCCAAGTGCTTCCTACAAATCTGTTAAAGCGTAATTGGATTCCTCCACCCGTATAGGCAGATAAATCGATTACGGCAGTTTGCCAAGAATTACCTTTATTTCCAGTTTCATTCCAAATACTAGTCCATGTAAGTCCTTCATCCTGACTTAACTCTAAATCAATACTTCCCATATCAGCAGCTCCATACATATGGTAATTAAAACTGAATGTTGCCTCAGTTAATCCACTCAAATCAAAACAGGGTGAATTTAATATAGCTCTTCTACTTGGATAATTAGGAGTAGAAGCTTCAACAAATACGTAATAATTGCCTTCTACTGCACTTGAAGGACCTGTATTGCTTGATGGTGTTCCAGAAGCATCAACAGTCCAGTCAATATCATCAGAAGACGATTGCGTCCATCCTCCTAAAGTGTTTTCAAACCCTTCTGAGTATGGAAATGAGGCAATACCTCCAGAGCAACCTGCATTAATTTCTGATACTGTAATTGTTCTAGAAACTTGTGTGGCAGGGTTTCCAGTAGCGTCACTTACATTATACGTTACATTATAAGTACCTGCTGAACTGGTATTAACAGTATCTCCACCAATTACTATACTAGCAGTTATATTACCATCGAAGTTATCCGAAGCTGTTGCTCCAAACTCTGTATATATGTCACCTACGTTCAAATTAATTACTGATGCCCCTATTAATGTAATTACTGGTGCGGTAGCATCTGGCAGTACATTTACTGTTCTTATTCCTTGAGTTGCAACATTTCCTGCAATATCATTGACATCATACGTTACTAAATAAGTATTGGCAATATTTGTATTAACAACATCTCCTCCTATAACAATGCTTGCTGTGATATCGCCATCTAAATCATCTACCGCTGTGGCACCTTGTTCAGTATAAACATCACCTACATTAAGATTAATTGTTGAAGCTCCATTTAAAGTAATGACTGGAGCCGTTGTATCTGGGATCACATTTACCGTTCTTACAACCTGCGTTGCTGGGTTACCTGCTGCATCGCTTACATCATAAGTTACTAAATAGGTGCCGCCTGTATTCATATCTACTGTTACGCCTCCTATAACAATACTTGCCGTGATATCACCATCTAAATCATCTACCGCTGTGGCACCTTGTTCAGTATAAACACCGCCGACATTAAGATTAATTGTTGAAGCTCCATTTAAAGTAATGACTGGAGCCGTTGTATCTGGGATCACATTTACCGTTCTTACAACTTGTGTTGCTGGGTTTCCTGCGGCATCGCTTACATCATAAGTTACTAAATATGTGCCGCCTGTATTCATATCTACTGTAACGCCTCCTATAACAATACTTGCCGTGATATCACCATCTAAATCATCTACCGCTGTGGCGCCTTGTTCGGTATAAATACCGCCTACATTAAGATTAATTGTTGAAGCTCCATTTAAAGTAATGACTGGAGCCGTTGTAT
>NZ_CAXBLF010000009.1:0-72378 GCF_963976535.1 uncultured Algibacter sp.
ACTTTTTTATCCAAAAATAATATTATTCCCCAACTTTTACGTGTGACCCAAAATATCTCCTTGTTGAGGGGATTATAGGGCTGTCTGAGCTGGGGTAAACACCCCTAAAGTCCCCTCAAGGGGACAAAAAAACGGCAAATAAGTACTTAAATTTATGGTTTAAAATTGCCTTGGCGAACAAACGGGTTAGGGATTGAGGCATCTGTTGGAGCTCCTCGCAGAGAGCGACTGCCGAAAGCCCGACCTTTTGCGATCCTACAAGTCCCGATAGTTATCGGGACTTGTAGGTATGAGTAAAAGGGAACCCAAAAAAAACACCCCTAAAGTCCCCTCAATGGGACACAATTTGTAATTAATGACAATCTACCCCATTAGAAACCAAGTCATAAACAGGAGCAGGAGAGAGGTAAGGAATTCCAAGGCCTAAACCACGGAGAATAAATAAAGCGCCAATAAGAATAACAAAAACAGGAATTGCTTTTTGAATACGCTGTCTTGCTTTGCCTTTTAAAAACTGACTAAAATAAATAGCCGTAGTCATTAAAGGAATAGTACCCAAACCAAAAACAGCCATGTATAAACTTCCGTTTATGGCATTTCCGCCAGCAATAGCGGCAAATAGTGCCATATAAACTAAGCCACAAGGTAGAAAACCATTTAAAAATCCAATGGTTAAAAACGTATCCATAGTTTTTTTCTTCATGGCAGAGCCTAAAGCAGTTTTAACTTTAGAAATCAATCTGTAAATAGGTTTCGAGAAATTATATTTATTAAAAGTTTGTTGCGGAATTAATACTACTAAAATCATTAAAACCCCAATTATTATAGAAAGTTGCTGCTGAAATCCAAAAATATAAAGGCTCTTACCTATCAATCCAAAAATGAGCCCTATAATGCTGTAAGCTAATAATCTACCAAAATGGTAAACAGCAATTTGTGTAATTTTTTTAATCGTATTAGAGCGGTCAACCGGCAACATAAACGCTATAGGTCCACACATGCCAACACAGTGAAAACTCCCTAATAGCCCTAATATAAATGCCGAAACAAGCATGCTAATAATTTATAGATTCTTTAAATAAATAAGATTTTCCCTTATATTGCCAATCGATCTTAATGTTCCAACGACCATCTACCAAACGATTGTCAGGTATGAGCAAATTTGAATTAGACAATGAAATATCAGTTTCAAAGTCTAGTTGTTTGTTAGATGGTCTATATAGGAACATATTTCCTGTAATGTCTTTGTAATTAAAAGCCTCTGGGAATTTTATTAGTAACCCGTCAGCTGTTTTTTCGTAATTAATATTGGTGTCTAATGTCTTAGCGTTTTCCAGTTTATCAATATCATTTTGGTATTTTAATTCATCGGCATAATAATCCTCACTCACCAAATCATGATTGTATTTATCGTCCACATTCATGGTAATAATAAAGTACATGATAAACGAGATAAACCCAATAAATGCTAATACAATTCCGGTTCCCCAATTAAATTTCATATCTGTCATTCCTGCGAAGGCAAGAATCTATTTTTAATTAATATTATTTTTTCAATTTATACCTACAAGGTTCTTAATCCCGATAACTATTGGGACTCGCAGGATATTGCCAACGGCGTACTAAAATACTGCTGACTTTTATTTTTTGGCATTCCCCTTACGGGTCGGGCTTTCCGTTATATCTTTTTCTCGTGCCTCAAAAAAGGATGCCACTTCAATCCCTAATGCACCCATCCGCCATAGTCATTTATTACTCGCAAGAGTAAGTACTTCCAACTGAAGACTGATTACGGCCAACTTATTTATAACTCCTAGGTCCTAAAAAATTAGCAGTAGTCGTTTCAATTAACTTGTCGCCTTTATAAACGCCAATTTTTATCTTATTTCTATCACCAGACAATGCCGAATTATTAATTTCAATAAACAACGTTCCTTCAGCAATCCCCTGACTCGGTACTACAAAATCAGTACCAGTAGAAACCAATTTTAATTCCCCTTTATGAGACATGAGTTTAAAACTCACATCATCAATATCTTTACTGGTTTTGTTAACCAATTTATAAGTAAATACATTGCTAATAATGTTATTGTCTTTGTGCTCATATAACTGCCCTGGTAACCTTAACACATTGGCTTCAACATCATTTCGTAAAAACAGCATGCCAATTAAAAGCCCAATCATTATGGCTAAAACCGCAATGTAGCCTTTAATTCTAGGAGTAAATTTAAAAGGTGCTTTCTTTTCAATTTCCTCTTCGCTTGCATAACGTATCAATCCTTTTGGAAGATTAATGCTTTCCATAATATGGTCGCATTCATCAATACAAGCTGTACAATTAACACATTCTAATTGTGTACCATTTCTAATATCAATTCCAGTTGGGCAAACATGAACACACTGTAAACAATCTATACAATCACCATGACCTAAAGCTTCTCTGTCTTCATTTTTTCTAAACTTTTTTCTACCGTTTTCAGCTTCACCACGTTTATGGTCGTAAGCAACAACAATAGATTTGGTATCTAATAAAACCCCTTGTAATCTTCCGTACGGGCAAGCAATAATACAAACCTGTTCTCTAAACCATGCAAAAACAAAGTAAAATACCGCTGTAAAAATTAATAGCGAGATTAAAGTACTAACATTTTTTAGAGGGCCTTCAGTAATATGCTCAATTAGCTTGTCGCTTCCTATTAAATACGCTAAAAATACATTTGCAATAATGAACGAAATAATAAGAAATATGAATTGTTTTAACCCTTTTTTTCTAATTTTTTCGGCATCCCATTTTTGTCTGTCCAGTTTCCGTTGTTTATTTCTATCACCTTCAATCCAGTATTCAATGCGACGAAAAACCATTTCCATAAAAATGGTTTGTGGACATATCCATCCACAAAAAATACGACCAAAAGCCACAGTAAATAGCGTAATAAAAACCACACCAATCAGCATAGAAATCACAAACAGATGAAAATCTTGTGGCCAAAACGGAAAACCGAAAATATTAAATCGGCGCTCCAAAATATTAAACATTAAAAACTGATTCCCGTTAATTTTTATAAAAGGCGATAGTAATAAAAACGCCAATAAAAAATAACTTACATATTTTCTATACTTATAAAACTTACCATTAGGTTTTTTAGGGAACACCCACGCACGTTTTCCTTCTTCGGTAATGGTACCAATAGAGTCTCTAAAATTTTCGTTATCTGGGGTTTCCACTTGTCTTTAACTTGTCCTGCGAGGTTTTTAAAGAACCTTGTAGGTATGATTGAAACTATTTTTAAGACCTACAAGGTGTTTAAACCTTGTAGGTCAAAAGTGTTTAGCTTAGTTTGATATAGTTTCAGTTTAATCCGTAACTGTTTCGGGAGCTTATTCCGCATTTTCATCTACCCAAATATCACCTTCAGGCGCTTTTGGGTTAGCTGCAGTTGTTCCTTCAAACGTTAAGAGATAACTGGAAACCTGTGCCATTTCTAATGGTTTAAGTAGCGCTTTCCATGCAATCATTCCTTTTCCTGAACGACCACCTTCAGATACCGTTTTAAATACGTTTTTAATACCGCCACCTGAAATCCAATTTTTATCAGTTAAGTTTGGTCCAATTCCACCACCACCATCGGCCATATGGCAAGCCACACAATTGGTTTCAAAAATAATTTTACCAGCACTTAAGTCTGCCGCTTCAGTAAGTTGTGTTACTGTATTGATATCTACTAAATCTTTAGCAGTTTTTTTATAGGCGTCAATAGCAATTCTAGCATCGGCTAATTCGGTTTCCAATTCATCAATTTGAGTAGGCCCATTAAATACATGGTATCTTAATAGATAAACAGCAGCAAAAACAATACTAGCGTAAAAACCGTAAATCCACCATGGTGGTAAATTGTTATCAAGCTCTTTAATACCATCATAATTATGGTCTAAGATAATTTCACCTTCTTCCTCCATAGGTTTTTGCCCAAGAAGCTTTTGATAGGTTTCTTTTAACCAAGTAAACTTAAATGATTTTTTATTTTGGGCTAAGAATTTTGCTTTGGCTTCATCATCTAATTTATGAAGCATCACGTTTTCTAAAGCTCCTAATATAGCTTCAATAGCTATGAGAATTAAAAGGACTAACAGTAAAAAGAGCATGACTGCAGGGTATTCTATAAATGCTGGTTTCTCTCCAGAATCAATAAAGAATTCTACGGTTCCGAAAATGATAAAAAATACTATTGGAACACGAATCCAAGATGGAATTAAATTTTTCATTTGATGGTTGTTTTATTGTTTTTTAATTGACAAATGTAACCTCCGATTCTATTCAGATGTAAATTCAATCTTTGAATAGATGGTTTCATAATATATCGTCGTTTTGATTGTCTAATGGAATATTACTAACCCTTTTTATGTGATCTTTTTTAGCGGTAATTACCCACCAAAAGAGCACTACAAAAAAGATAAAAAAGATGAGCAAAGAAATGATTGGGTATATTTCAATCCCCGCAATGCTATCCATATGATTTTTTACAAATTTTAACATAATGTTTTCTTTTGATGATTAATTAATCTTCAACATGAATATCGGTTCCCAATCGCTGTAAGTAAGCAATCATGGCGACAATCTCGCGATTTTTCATTTCAATAAAGTCTTCACTGTTTTCAGCAGCATATTTTTTGTCTGCTTCATAGGTTTTAGCGAAATCTGGATCGTTGTACAAGTTTTGTTCAATTTGAGCACCTTGGTCTAACATATTTTGTTGCGCATTGGCAATATCTTCTTCAGAATAAGGAACACCTAAGGTAACCATAGCTTCCATTTTTGCCTCTGTTTGTGATTTATCAAGTTCACTAGATGAACCTGTAATTAACCAAGGATAACGAGGCATGATAGAACCTGATGATGTACTCTGTGGGTCATACATGTGATTAAAGTGCCAGTTATCTGAATACTTCGCACCAATTCTGTGTAAATCTGGACCAGTACGTTTACTTCCCCACAGGAATGGATGATCGTAAACAAATTCACCAGCTTTTGAGTATTCACCATAACGTTCCACTTCATCCCTAAATGGACGTATCATTTGTGAATGGCAACCCACACAGCCTTCTCGGATATAAATATCTCTACCTTCTAACTCAAGAGGTGTATAAGGTTTAACACTAGCAATTGTTGGGATATTTGATTTTACCATAATTGTTGGTACAATCTGGAGAATCCCTCCAATTAAAATAGCTACAGTGGCTAATATGGTTAATTGTATTGGTCTTCTTTCTAACCATGTATGCCAACCTTCACTAGACGTTCGTTTTTTAGTCACAGTTTCTAAAGCAGGGGCTTCGGCCAATTCATCTTCAACTTTACTTCCTTGTCTTATAGTTGCTATAATGTTAAACACTAAAACAAACATTCCAACAATATAAAGCGTACCACCAATAGCACGCATCCAATATAGAGGCATAAGTTCTGTGACGGTTTCTAAGAAGTTTCCGTAAACTAATGTGCCGTCTGGGTTAAATTGCTTCCACATAGCCCATTGCGTAAAACCAGCAACATACATAGGTAGCGCATATAAAATGATACCCAAAGTGCCTAACCAAAAGTGTAAATTAGCTAACCCTAAAGAGAATAATTTAGTTTTAAATAATCTTGGAATTAAGTAATAAATAATACCAAAAGCCATAAAACCATTCCAAGCTAATGCGCCAACGTGCACGTGCGCTATAATCCAATCGGTATAGTGCGCCATAGCATTTACCGTTTTAAGTGATAACATAGGGCCTTCAAAAGTTGCCATACCATAACCGGTGATAGCTACGACCATAAATTTTAAAACAGGGTCGGTTCGTACTTTATCCCACGCACCACGAAGCGTTAATAAACCGTTTATCATACCACCCCAAGAAGGCATCAATAACATTACTGAGAATGCTACCCCTAAGTTTTGCGCCCATTCTGGTAAAGCGGTATATAATAAGTGATGCGGACCTGCCCAAATATATATAAAGATTAACGACCAGAAATGCACAATAGATAATCTATAAGAATACACAGGTCGGTTTGCAGCCTTAGGAACAAAATAATACATCAAACCTAAAAACGGTGTGGTTAAAAAGAATGCCACCGCATTATGTCCGTACCACCATTGCACAAGTGCATCTTGCACACCTGCATAAACAGAGTAGCTTTTCATAGCACTTACAGGCAATTCTAAACTATTAAAAATATGAAGTACAGCAACAGTTACAAATGTGGCAATGTAAAACCAAATGGCAACGTATAAATGACGTTGGCGACGTTTTAAAATCGTCCATATCATATTCACACCAAAAACCACCCAAATAAGTGCAATAGCAATATCAATGGGCCATTCTAGTTCTGCATATTCTTTTGATGTTGTATATCCTAAAGGCAGTGATATCGCGGCAGCAACAATAATAAGTTGCCAACCCCAAAAGTTAATATTACTTAAAAGGTCGCTCGCCATACGGGCTTTTAGTAAACGCTGAAGCGAATAGTAAATACCAGCAAACATGGCATTACCCACAAAGGCAAAAATTATGGCATTCGTGTGTAAAGGTCTTAAACGACCAAAACTAAGCCACGAAATCCCATCCGTAAGGTTTGGGAATAAAAACATAAAGGCAAGTAGTAAACCTACGGCCATTCCAACAACTCCAAAAATTATTGTAGCATAAAGGAACTTGGTAACGATTTTATTATCGTAATGAAATTGTTGCATTTTCATAAGTAAATATTTATTTTATTGGAAGGTCTTATGCAATCGCTAAAAGCAAATCGGTTTTTATAGAAGTTTTGTGCTAGCGATTTCATAGTACTAATTATTATTCTTTTTGGTTAGTATCGTTTTCTTTGGTTTATCTTTTATCAATTCATCCTCAAAAAGCATGCGTACAGATGGCGTATAACTATCGTCATACTGTCCGCTTTTCACAGCAACAATAAATGCAATAAAAAAGCCAATAGCAACAAATATGCTAATAGCAAGTAAAATATATATAACACTCATACCTAATAGAAGTTACGGTTCAAAAATACTTTCAAACTTTTTTTTAAAAGATGATATTTGTCATGTTTCATTTTCATTTTTATTTTCTTTGGCGTTCCTTTTTGTTCATACCTACAAGGCGCAGTACCAAACTTGGTTTGTGTATCTAAAACCTTGCAGGATCACAAAAAGACGGGCTTTACGTTCCAAGTCCTCGTACCTCCTTCGTGGGGCTGTGGGCTTTTATTCATGCATTTCTATTTTTTATTAAAGAATTCATGAACATAAATGTTTCACTGCAATCCCTACCAGTCTGCTAAATTCATTTCTCATTTTCCTTTCCCTAGTTCTCTCCGAAGGGGAGAGAACAATTATGTATTTACTCATGTTTCTAAATTTTTTTTCAAGAGTTTCATTCGTTCGAGTTTCCTCCCCTTCGGGGAGGTTAGGTGGGGCTTTTATTTCAGTTTTCTACCTACAATATTAGTACAAATTGTTGTAAATACCACAATACTTATTGAACTTAAAGGCATTAATATAGCAGCAACAACAGGGGATAGCTGTCCCGTAACCGCAAAATAAAGCCCAATAATATTGTATATTAAAGACAAAGCAAAACTCCATTTAATGATCTTTATGGCTGATTTTGAAGCTTTTATAAAATGATATAACTGGTTAAACTTTGTAGCATCTAATATAACATCACAAGCCGGGGAGAACACATTCACATTTTCAGAAATAGCAATCCCAACATTACTTTGTGCTAAGGCACCAGCGTCATTTAATCCATCACCAATCATTAATACTTTTGCTCCAGAATTTTGATGATGTTTGATATATTCCAACTTATCTTCAGGTTTCTGATTAAAAAACAACTTTGTTTTTGCTGGAAGTAATTTGGTTAAATTTTCTTTTTCACCAGCATTATCCCCAGATAGAATTACCAAATCATAATGTTTTTTAAGTTGATTAAATAACGTAGAAAGTCCTTGTCTATATTGGTTGTAAAACGTGAATTTTCCTTTGTATTGGTTGTTAGCACTCACATGAACCGCCGTGTTTAAGGTAGCCGTTTCCGAAGTATAACCCACAAAAGGCGCAGATCCAATTTTTATAGAATCTTCGTTGTGTTTAGCGGCAATACCTTCACCAATATGTTCTTGGAAGTTATCTAAAGTTACAATGTCGTTTTCTTCTAAAAGCGAGTATAAGGATCTACTTAAAGGATGATTAGAGTTTCGTAACGTGCTTTTTAATAAAGACTCTTCATCATCTGAAAGTTTCAATCCATCATAAGCAATCGCCGTTTCTTTGTTTGCCGTAATCGTTCCAGTTTTATCAAAAATAATGGTGTCAATGGCCGCTAATTGTTCAATCACAGATGCGTTTTTAGCATAAAATTTAAGTTTGCCAAAAATGCGTAACATATTTCCAAAAGTAAAAGGCGCAGCCAATGCAATAGCACACGGACAAGCAATAATTAGCACTGATGTAAATACATTTAAAGCTTTTGATGAATCGATAAATAGCCAATATAGTGTTGATATCATTGCAATACTAAGAACAGCAATTGTAAACCGCTTACTAATGGCATTGGTTAGCGTAGTAAAACCATCTTCTTTGTTTTTACTAAACACATCATTACTCCAAAGTTGGGTTAAGTAACTTTGTTCAACAGTTTTTAAAACATCAACTTCAATACTGCCATTTAATTGTTTTCCTCCGGCAAATAATTTATCACCAGATTGTTTTGAAACGGCTTCAGATTCACCAGTCACAAAACTGTAATCAATACGCGCATTTCCTTTTATCAAAATACAATCCACAGGAATAAGTTCTTCATTTCTTATCAAAAGTCTATCTCCCTTTTCAATATCATACACTTGAATGGAGGCTTCAGAAGTATCAGAAAAAATTTTAGTAATTCCAATTGGGAAGTAGGATTTGTAATCCCGTTCAAACGATAAAAAAGTATAGGTTTTTTGTTGAAAAAACTTCCCAAGCAATAAAAAGAAAATAAGCCCAGATAAACTATCAAAAAAGCCAGTTCCAATATCTAAAACAATTTCAGTAGTACTTCTTAGAAATAGTACAGCAGCTCCCAACGCAATAGGAACATCCATATTTAAAATTTTGGAGCGTAATCCTTTATAGGCAGAAATAAAATAATCTTGGGCAGAATAAAAAACTACGGGCAATGAAAAAGTGAACATCACCCACCTAAAAACTGGGGCGTATTTTTCAATCCAAAATCCGTTAACCTGAAAATACTCAGGAAACGACAAAAACATAATGTTTCCAAAGGCAAAACCTGCTACGCCTAATTTATAAATTAGCGATCTGTCTATATTTTTTTTACCAACACTATAATCATCTAAGCTTATAAAGGGCTCGTAGCCAACACTGCTCAAAAGTTTAACCAATGCTTTTATTGAAAAATCTTCAATGTTATAGGTGACTCTTACCGTTTTCTTCCCAAAATTGACTATTGATGCGCTTATGGAAGTATGTAATTTATTTAGGTTTTCAAGAATCCAAATACAAGAACTACAATGAATATGGGGGATGTAAAGTGTTACAATCTGGGTTTTTTCATCGTCAAATTCTAAAAGATTTTCAACAATTTTAGCATTGTCTAAAAAATTGTACTTGCCTTCAATTTCTTTTGGAGTTGCACCTGGAGCTTGTTGTAAATCGTAGTAACACGTTAAATCGTTTGCAGAGAATATCTCGTACACTGTTTTACAACCGTTACAACAAAATGATTTGTCATCATATATAATTTCAGAAGATGACGAATCTAACCCGCAGTGGAAACATGTTTTATGTTTCATCTGACGGTTGTATTTCGTTAATAGAATGCTGTAATGGAATCAAAATTATTAATTGATTCATTTCGTAATATTTGCTCATTTATACCTTTTGCAAAATTAAAAAATTAGATGTGGTTAATATATGATATTTATCATGAGTTTTATACTTTTACAAAGCGATAAAGTAATTGGTATGGGAAAGTGTGAACAATGTATAATCAAACAATTTAATTCACTTAAGTCACTGACTAAAGATGAGTTAGTGCGAATTTCCTCTTGTAAGACTTCTAGAATCATTAAAAAGGGTGAGGTTATTTTTGAAGAAGGTGAAATGTTAAATGGTGTGTATTGTGTAAAAGATGGTATTTGTAAACTATCTAAACTTAGTGAAAACGGAAAAGATCAGATTGTAAAAATGGTTGTTAAAGGGCAATTATTAGGCCAGCGTTCTTTGATTAGTGAAGAGGCCTCTAATTTGCAGGCAACCGCTTTAAATGATATGGAGGTTTGTTTCATTCCAAAGTCTGAAATAATTGCTGATCTTCAAAAAAACCCAAAATTTTCGTTTGATGTATTAAAAGATATGGCTCACGATTTAAAAGAAGCTGATGATGTTATTGTAAATATGGCTCAAAAATCAGTGCGCCAGCGTTTAGCAGAAACATTAATTTATATCCATGATAGTTTTGGTGTAAATCCAGATGGTACTTTAAGTGTTCTTTTGTCTCGCGAAGATTATGCCAGCATAGTAGGTACTGCAACAGAATCTGCAATTCGCGTACTTTCTCAATTTAAAAAGGAAGGCTTAATTTCTACCTTAGGTAAGTTTATAAAGATTGAAGACCTTAATGGTTTAAAACGGGTAGAATAACGCTTATTCGAAATTCATGTTAAAGTATAGATAAATCTGATTATAGGGGTTGTCGTTTTCTATAAAATTATAGTATTTTTATGCTGCTATGAAAAACGACAAAACTTTTAAAAAAGGCTTTATTTTTAAAAAATACGAAGCGCCTTATCAATCGCCTTTTGATAAACTCTTCGAGGTTTTTAAGGAATTAATTACACATACTTCAGGAGATTTTGACGAAGCGATAGATTGGTTGCGAGAATTAGATAAAGAATACCAACTTACCACAGCCGAATATACCATTGAAGATTTTATTGAAGACCTAAAAAAGAAAGGGTATTTGCGAGAAGAAATTGATCCTGAGGGAAATGGTTCATTAGCTATAACTGCAAAAACGGAGCGTGCCATTCGTCAACAAGCACTAGACCATATTTTTGGAAAAATTAAACGTAGCGGACAAGGCAATCATAAAAGCAAAAGCCCCGGATTGGGTGATGAACATACAGGTGATTTTAGAAACTATCAATTTGGTGATGCTTTAGATAAAGTGTCTATGACTGAAAGTTTGAAGAATGCACAAATTAATCACGGTATTTCAGATTTTATACTTTCGGAAGACGATTTAGTAGTTGAAGAAACACTTCATAAGTCGCAAATGAGTACGGTGCTTATGATCGACATTAGCCATAGTATGATTTTGTATGGAGAAGATAGAATTACGCCTGCAAAGAAAGTAGCCATGGCACTAGCCGAATTAATTACCACCAGATATCCTAAAGACACCTTGGATATTTTAGTATTTGGTAATGATGCTTGGCAAATTGAAATTAAAGATTTGCCATACTTAAAAGTTGGTCCGTATCACACCAATACCGTTGCTGGTTTGCAATTGGCAATGGACTTATTAAGACGTAAACGAAATACGAATAAGCAAATTTTTATGATTACCGATGGAAAACCAAGTTGTTTGCGTTTACCCGACGGACAGTACTATAAAAACAGTAACGGATTAGATACGCATATTGTAAATAAGTGTTATGCTATGGCACAACAAGCAAGGCGTTTGCATATACCAATCACAACATTTATGATAGCTCAAGACTCCTATTTAATGCAGTTTGTTAGAGAGTTTACTTATGCAAATCAAGGAAAAGCATTTTATACAGGACTTAAAGGTTTGGGCGAAATGATTTTTGAGGATTATGAAACAAATAGAAAGAAGAGGATAAAGGGATAGAAACAAGCCCCTCCTAACCTCCCCAAAGGGAGGGATACTCAAATAGGAAAAATATAAGCATATTATGAAAATTACACAGAAAAGTAAGAACGCAACAGTTCCCTCTCCTTCGAAGAGGCCTATAACACTAGGCGAGCTAAAACTAGCAGGTTATCAATCAAAATCTATAAAAGATGAACTTCGCGATAACCTTATTAATAAAATAAAAAATAAAGAAACCACTTTTGAGGGTGTTCACGGTTATGAAAACACAGTAATTCCGGAATTAGAGCGTGCTATTTTATCAAGGCACAATATCAACTTATTAGGTTTACGTGGGCAAGCAAAAACACGATTAGCACGTTTAATGCTGAATTTATTAGATGAGTATATTCCTGTAGTAGAAGGTTCTGAAATTAACGATGATCCTTTTTATCCAATCTCAAGATTTGCTGTGGAATTGATAAAAGAGAAAGGCGATGATACTCCCATCTCTTGGTTGCATAGAAGTGAACGTTTTGCTGAAAAACTAGCAACCCCAGATGTTACTGTAGCTGATATTATTGGTGATGTAGATCCGATAAAGGCGGCAAATTTAAAATTGAGTTATGCGGATGATAGAGTAATTCATTACGGGATGATACCTCGAGCAAATCGTTGCATTTTTGTAATCAACGAATTACCAGATTTGCAAGCTAGAATTCAAGTCGCATTATTTAATATTTTACAAGAAGGCGATATTCAAATTAGAGGCTTTAAGTTGAGGTTGCCCTTAGATATTCAATTTTTATTTACGGCTAATCCAGAAGATTACACCAATAGAGGAAGTATTGTAACACCCTTAAAAGATAGAATAGGTTCTCAAATTTTGACACATTATCCTACTGATATTGAAACAGCTAGACAAATTACTGAGCAAGAAGCTAAATTAGTAGAAAGTCAAAAAACATCTGTAATTGTGCCAGATTTAGCAAGAGATTTATTAGAACAAATTGTTTTTGAAGCTCGTGAAAGTGAGTTTGTTGATGCTAAAAGTGGCGTAAGTGCACGTTTAAGTATCACTGCATTAGAAAACTTATTTAGCACTGCAGAACGAAGAGCATTGATGAATGGTGACGGTCAAACAACCTTGAGGTTATCAGATTTTGTTGGAATAATCCCAGCTATTACAGGTAAGGTTGAATTGGTTTATGAAGGAGAGCAAGAGGGTGCTGCTGTGGTTGCATATAATCTTATTGGTGAAGCGGTCAAAAGGCTGTTTGCGGAGTTTTTTCCAAAGATTGGTAAACTACAAAAACAAGAAGAAGAAAGTCCTTATGATGACGTAGTGTCTTGGTTTTTCAATCAGAAAGATGGTTTTGAGTTATTAGATGATTTAAGAGATAAAGAATATAAGAACTTACTATATGCTATTTCTCCGTTAGATGATTTATTAGGAAAATATCAACCTAACTTATCAAAACAAGATAGTTATTTTGTAAAAGAGTTTGTGCTTTGGGCTTTGGTTGAAAACAAACAATTAAGTAAACACAGATTTACTGAAGGTATTCAATTTAAAGACCCTTATGGGAGCTTTATAGGCGGAATTTAGTCAAAAAAAACTCCAGGACGAATACGTCCTGGTTTCTTATAAAATTGTCATTCTCGCAAAAGCGGGAATCTAAATAATGATTTTCGATTTTTTATCGAAAATCTAATTATTTACCAATTATCTCTACTTTTAATATTATTAGCGCATAATTCAATAATTTGATTGATGCGCTTTTTTCTTGTTGCTTCACGTTTTGCACTATGCAGCCATGACAAGTAGCTTTTTCTATAGCCTGGTGCAAAATTTCGGTAGTTATCAAAAGCTATTTTGTTCTTATCAAAAGCTTGTTGTAATCCGTTAGGAATAACACCGTTTTCAACATCATCCATGGCAGTCCAAGTTCCTGTGTTTTTTGCAAGCGATATCATTTTATGACCAGATTCATGAATTAAACAAGCTTCTGTTAACTCCTCAACATATTTTTTATTAAGGGCACTCCACGTACTTTTTGGGTTTCTAGGGCAGAAATATTGGCGTCTTTTTCCGTTACCTAAACTTTTAACTGTAGAATCAATCCAGCCGAAACAAATAGCAACCTTAACAGCGTCTTCCCATCTCATAGTAGGGATATTCATTTCTAGTTTATAAAAAATCAGGTATACACTTTTTACTTGGTTATGATTTTGCAATAACCAATCATACCAATCCCTATCGCGCTCAAAATAAAGTTCGGGTAAATCTTCCAAAACTTATTGCTGTTTTGATTCTACATAAAAATCAATGTCAATTTCAAAAGTATCGATTTTTGAATCTAATGAAATTGTGTTCCATTCAGCTTTAGGAAACAACCATTTTTCATCATTATTAATTTTAATTTGAATTGGCATATCGAAGTTCTCGACAATATTAGTCCAGCGGTATTTCAAAGTCTTCTTTTTAAAAGAATATTCTAAAGTTGGAATTTTAATGGTTCTTAAATATTGATTAAAAAACGCTGTTAAGTCAATACCAGTTTCTTTGGATAGAAAACTTTCTATTTGTTGAGTGGTCACCGTTTGATGATAAAATTCTACATTCATTTTACGCAATATCCTTCGCCATTTTTCATCATCTTCAATAAGTTGTCTAAGCGTGTGAAGCATATTAGCACCTTTATAGTACATGTCTGAAGAGCCTTCTTTATTTACGTTGTAAAATCCAATTAGTGGTCTGTCGTTTTGAATGTTTTTTCGAGTTCCTATTACATATTCAGCTGAAGCTTCTTTTCCAAAGTAATAATCTAAATACAAATTTTCAGAATAGGCAGTAAACCCTTCGTGAATCCACATATCGGCAGAATCTTTATAAGTAATATTATTGGCAAACCATTCATGGCCGGACTCATGGATGATTATAAAGTCAAATTTTAATCCCCAACCTGTTCCAGATAAATCATTTCCTAAATATCCATTTTGATAACCATTACCATAAGTCACAGAACTTTGATGTTCCATACCCAAGTATGGGACTTCAACAAGTTTAAAACTATCAACATAAAATGGATATTGCCCAAACCAATGTTCAAAAGCTTTCATCATCATTGGAGCCTGTTTAAACTGTTCTTTGGCTTTTTTAAGATTGTAACTTAAAACATAATAATCCATATCTAAATTACCAGCTTGTCCATCGTATACTTCAGAAAAATTAACATAATCTCCAATATTTATATTAACACCATAGTTATTTATAGGGCTTTTAACTATCCAACTGAATGTTTTTGTATCTCCAATTTGCTCAACACCTCGTAATCTTCCATTGGAAACATTTGTTAATTTACTGGGCACGTTTACACTAATTTGCATACTATCTACTTCGTCGTACATATGGTCTTTGTTTGGCCACCAAACACTAGCTCCTAAACCTTGACAAGATGATGCAATAAAATGATTTCCGTTTTTGTCTTTCTTCCATGAAATACCACCATCCCAAGGTGCTCTAACGGCTTCCTTAGGGTGTCCTTCATAATGGACTACTAAATTATTTATTTCATCAATTTTTTGATTATCAATTAGTGATATGAAATGTGCATTTCCATCATGTCTTATTTTTAATTCTTTACCATTTTGAACAGCTTTTAAAAGTTCCATGGGCGATTGTAAGTCAATTTGCATGACCGAATCTTGCTTTAAAACTTTATATTGAATGGTGTTTTTACCAGATATAAATTTGTTTTCAGGATCAACTTTTATATCCAAGTGATAATAAGTTAAATCCCACCATTCGCGCTCAGGCGTAATACTTCCTCTTAATGTGTCTTGTCTTGTAAAACTGGTTTTTTCTGATAGTAATCCTTGAGCTTCTATGGATACAAATGGAAATATTAAGAAAATTATTAGTATGCGAAAGCTGTAATTCATTAGTTTAAAATTTTGCTTAAAATTAATTAAAAAGATGCTTAAGTATGTGTTAATTAATCTCTAAATATTTTATCTGGAAAAGTGATAAGGCTTTCAAAGTCATTTTCTCCAACGGATGCGATACCAAAAAAGTAATTATCAATAACAATACCATTTAAAGTAAATTCGGAAACATTACCAACATATCTACTGTTATCCCAAGTGGGTGATGTTGTATCTCTCCAATAAATTTTATAACCTTTAGCACCATCAACTTTATCCCATTTAAATTTAACTGATGGTTGTACAATACCACCAATGGCCACATTTTTTGGTTGCGGAGGGGCAGAGGCTAAACTTGCCATATTTATAGTATTTACTGCGGTTAATTTTTTTGCATAATTAAAATTAACATGCTCAATGACATCACCATATTTTATACCATTTTCTTCACGAATATCTTGATGCTGTTGCGTGTAATTTTCATGTGCTTCCATAATTCGGATTCCAGCATAACCTAAATCGTTAAAAGGTCTGTGATGACCACCACGACCAAATCTATCTAATCTATAAACCATCATGGGATTCATTTCTGGCATATATGTTTTAGTAGTTTTATATACATATCTGGCCAATTGACGAGAAATTCCATCAACTTCGCCACCGTAAAACCTGCGTAATGTTCGTTCTCGTTCTGTTTCATTAGGAGGAACGGGTTCAGAAAAAATTCTAAACGTTCTATTGTCAATTACACCATCAACACCTTTAATATTTCCAATCATATCATTGTTAAAAATTCCAATAATATTCCAGCCTTTGTCTTGAGCGTATTTTGCTAGTCCTGCACCACCAAACAATCCTTGTTCTTCGCCAGATAAACCAACGTAAACAATACTGCTTTCAAATTCATATTTTGATAATACACGAGCTGCTTCTATAGTTCCTGCCATACCAGAAGCATTATCATTAGCTCCAGGTGCATCAGTAGTGAAATCCATAGTATCGCTTCCGCGAGAATCAATATCTCCACTCATGATAATATAACGATTTGGATATTTTGTGCCTTTTTGAACGGCTACAACATTAACCACCCAAGCATCATGAGGGACACGATTATTTCCTTCTTTAGAAACAAAATCTTTTTGATAAAAAACCTCTAAACAATTTTTGCAATCTTTTGAAATAATTTCAAATTCAGACTTTATCCAGCGTCTAGCGGCACCTATGCCTTTTGTGTTAGAAATAGTATCGCTAAAAGTATTTCTTGTGCCAAAATCAACTAGGGTTTGTATGTTTTTTTCAATATGTTTTGAAGATACGGCTTCAATAATATCATAAATTTGCTGATTTGTTTGTGCTACTAAAATAGATGAGAATATGAATGGGAATAGAACTAAAAAGTATTTCATGTGATTTGGTTTATTTCTTATAGTTAAATTTTATGGTTTCCATAGAACCATCTTTTTGATGAATATCTACATAAACGTTCATTTCGTTATCATTTACTTTCTAGAATGTCATACCTTCAAAAACCGCTTTAGGAGGTGTGATTTCTTTTAAAGGAAAATCAACTGTTTCATCTTTAGTCCCCCAACCTTTCAATTTATTATTGAAGTGTTTTAATTGAAGTATTAAAGTGTTTTCTACTTCTCTTATAATTTCTATTTCATAAAACGAAACTTTTCCATGGTTAATTAATTTTAAAAGGAACCATTATGAAACCACTAGATGGTTCACTCCAATTTTCTTCTGTTAGTCCACTAAAAGCTTCACCTTTCCAGTTACCAGAAATCCAAGCTATAGTTTTTTAGTTTAGATTCTAATGTTTTCTTTTCTTGAGCAATCAAGATTGAAGTTGTAAATATCAGATAAACAATCGTTAAAGTTTTTATATTTATGATTTTCCTCTAAATTAATAAAAATAAAAAAGCGCCTCGAATTTATTTTCGAGGCGCTTTAAGAATTGAGTTAGTCACTGATTAAATTTAAAAACAATATTTATTTTCTGCTTTTACCTTTTCTGCAATTTCGTTACGTAAATCAACGATATCTGGATAGTTTGTATATTTTGTGAAACGTTTAAGACCCATTAACATCATCCGTTGTTCATCTCCTTCAGCAAAAGAAATAATACTTTCTTTTCCTTTTCCTTCAACAATACTTACGGCATTATATAAGTATAATTTAGACATTGCAATTTGTACAGCTTGTTCTTTTTCACCAAAACGTTTTGCGTTTTTCTCAGTTCTTAAAATTGTAGATTCTGCCATATAGATTTCAATTAAGATATCTGCAGCTGCAATTAATAATTGTTGGTGCTCTTCTAATTCTGGTCCGAATTTTTGAACTGCAGCACCAGCAACCATTAAGAATACTTTTTTAAGTCTACCAATCATGGCTTTTTCTTCAGAAAATAACTCCGAGTAATCTGGTGTTTCAAAAGAAGGAATACCCATTAGTTCATTAGCGACAGCAGTTGCTGGCCCTAATAAATCTACGTGACCTTTCATGGCTTTCTTTACTAACATACCAACAGAAAGCATTCTGTTAATTTCGTTTGTCCCTTCGTAGATACGTGCAATACGCGCATCTCTCCAAGCAGATTCCATAGGTGTTTCTTCAGAGAATCCCATACCACCAAAGATTTGGATTCCTTCATCTGCACAGTTTTGTACATCTTCAGAAACAGCTACTTTTAATATAGAACATTCAATGGCATATTCCTCAACACCTTTAAGCTCTGCTTCTTGGTGTGTGTTTCCTGCTACTTCACGCATTGCAATACGATCTTCAATATTTTTTGAAGCTCTATACGTTGCAGATTCACCAGCATAAGCATTAGTTGTCATTTGAGCAAGCTTAATTTTTATGGCTCCGAAATCTGAAATACGTGTTTTAAATTGTTTTCTTTCGTTAGCATATTGCACACCGTACGTTACAATTCTACGTTGAGAATCTAAACAAGCAGCAGCTAATTTAATACGACCAACGTTAAGTGCGTTCATGGCAATTTTAAAACCTTCGCCACGACCAGCTAACATATTTTCTACCGGTACAACACAATCGCTAAAGAAAACTTGACGCGTAGAAGACGCACGAATACCTAATTTATGTTCTTCTTCGCCCATTGTAATACCATTGGCAGCATCATTTTCAACAATGAAACCTGTAATATTTTTATCATCTTCAATACGAGCAAAAACGATCATTACGCTACAAAAACCAGCGTTTGAGATCCACATTTTTTGACCGTTAATTTTATATGTTTTTCCATCTGCTGATAATTCCGCGGTTGTTTTGCCAGAATTAGCATCAGATCCGGCACCTGGTTCTGTTAAACAGTAAGCACCAAACCATTCACCTGAAGCTAATTTAGGTACGTATTTTTGTTTTTGAGATTCTGTACCGTATAGCGTAATTGGCATAGTGCCAATTCCTGTGTGTGCCCCAAAAGCAGTACTAAAAGAGCCAGTTCCACTAGAAATATAATCACAAGTTAATGCAGTAGATACAAATCCCATTCCTAATCCACCATAAGCTTCAGGAACTGAGACACCTAAGAAACCAAGTTCACCAGCTTTAACCATACACTCTTCGGTCAGAGCAAAATCTTTTGCTTCAAAACGAGGTTTATGAGGAATGATTTCACGATCGTTAAATTCCATAACCGCTTCTTTCATCATATTTTGTTCTTCTGAAAAATCTTCGGGAGTAAATACGTCTTCGCATTTTGTTTCTTTTACTAAGAATTGACCGCCTCTTAATATTTCTTTTTCTTGAGTTGTTTCCATTTTTTTTAGATTAAAGAAGATAGAAAATAGAGAATAGACTCTTAATTGAGACTATTTTGAAATCCCATTGTCATTCTTTGGAATTCCTCTATTTTTTCTTCAAGTATTTTTAAATTGTTTTCGTTTATGTAATTTCTATGTTTTGCAACTAATAGCTGAGTTCCTAATTCAAAGGAAGATCCTAACGCGATATCTAAAAAATGACCAAAAGATTTATCTGTTCTTGACGAGCCTTCAGCAATATTACTCGGCATAGAAACTGAACACCTACTAATTTGAGAACTCAAATCATATCTTTCATGCTTCGGAAACTCTAACAAAACATCTGAAATGTCATTTGTAATCTCTAATCCCAGTTTCCAAATTTTCAAATTCTTATAGTTATGTCTTTGCTTAGCACACATTCTCTTTTATCTCTTCTCTCTATTCTTTTATCTTTTTCAATTCAGAAATTCAAACACACCACAAGCACCTTGTCCAGTACCTACACACATCGTTACTGCACCATATTTGCCTTGCATATCACGTTTACGCATTTCATCAAATAATTGTACTGAAAGTTTTGCTCCAGTACAACCAAGTGGGTGACCAAGTGCAATGGCGCCTCCATTAACGTTTACGATGTCTGGATTTAAATCTAATTCTCTAATAACTGCTAAAGATTGAGAAGCAAACGCTTCATTCAACTCAATAAGAGATAGGTCGTCTTGTTTTAAACCGGCTTGTTTTAATGCTTTAGGAATTGCCTTTACTGGGCCAATTCCCATTATACGAGGTTCGACACCTGCAGCAGCATAATTTACTAGTCGCGCTACGGGTTCAAGATTTAACTCTTTAACCATATCTTCACTCATTACCATAACAAACGCAGCACCATCACTCATCTGGGAAGAATTACCTGCCGTAACACTTCCACCAGCAGCAAATACTGCTCTTAGTTTTGCTAAAGCTTCTTTACTTGTACCAGCACGAGGTCCTTCATCCTTGATTACTGTATAAGATTTTGTTGCTTTTTTTCCGTTGGCATCAACATAAGTTTGTTCTACTTCAATAGGTACAATTTGATCTTGAAAACGGTTTTCAGCTTGCGCTTTTAAAGCTTTCATATGAGAATTGTAAGCAAACTCATCTTGATCTTCACGAGATACTTTGAATTGGTTGGCAACTGCTTCCGCAGTATTTCCCATTCCCCAATAATAATCTTCATGACCAGTTTTTACAATCGCGTCGTAATTTAATTCCGGTTTAAAACCAGTCATTGGTACGCTACTCATACTTTCTGCACCACCTGCAATAATGCAATCAGCCATTCCAGCTTGAATTTTTGCTGTAGCTATACCAATAGTTTCTACTCCCGAAGAACAAAAACGGTTAACAGTTACACCAGGAACATCTATAACTTCTAATCCCATTAAAGAAATTAAACGTGCCATATTTAGTCCTTGCGAACCTTCTGGCATGGCGTTACCAACAATAACATCGTCAATACGTTTTGGATCTAGATTTGGCAATTCCTTCATCATATATTTGATGGTTTCTGCTGCCAATTCATCTGTTCTTTTAAAACGGAACACGCCTTTTGGTGCTTTACCAACTGCTGTTCTATATGCTTTTACAATGTAAGCTTGTTTGCTCATAGTAGTATTAAGATTTTAGTACAAAGAATTAAGACTTTGTTAGTGATTTTTGAAGTGAATAGTTCATTCTAGTAACTTCAAGAATTTCATTAATAATTGGTCTTATTTTTTCTTCTGTTATTAAATTTAATCTTTTAGATAAATATAATTGTGTTAATAATTCGAAGGATGAACCATTAGCAATTCCTAAGAACTGCTTAAATTCTCCATTAGTATTTCTACCAGCTTCTTCAGAGATATTTGAAGGAATTGAAACGGCACTTCTTCTAAGTTGAGATGTTAATCCGTATTTTTCTTCTTTCGGAAAATTTTCGGAAGCTCTATAACAATTTTCTGTTATGTCCATTGCTTTTTGCCATATTTTCAACTCTTCAAATCTGTGCATCTTTTTTTAGTATTAAGTCGTTAGTATTAAGTATTAAGAAATTTAAAATATTATTTAGTCTGTATTTGTATCCTGTCTTTGTACTTAATTCTTTTTACTTTGTACTTTTTCGTAATTAATTACGTAACGGTTTCCCTTTGGTTAACATATGCTGAATTCTTTCCAACGTCTTACGTTCTGTACAAAGCGAA
This sequence comes from uncultured Algibacter sp., assembly GCF_963976535.1. Taxonomy (NCBI): domain Bacteria; kingdom Pseudomonadati; phylum Bacteroidota; class Flavobacteriia; order Flavobacteriales; family Flavobacteriaceae; genus Algibacter; species uncultured Algibacter sp. The sequence goes on from NZ_CAXBLF010000009.1 coordinate 21,791, forward strand.
AGGAAAGCTTCACGCTCTAAGTCTAATAAGTATTGCTCACTTACTAAAGTTGGTTCAGATAAATCGCCACCAGCCATAACGTAAGCTAATTTGTTAGCAATTTTCATATCGTGTTCACTAATGTAGTTAGAGTCTTTCATAGCATCTGTTCCAACTAGAAACATGCCTAAAGCCTGTTTACCAAGAACTAGAACATCTTTTCTGTGAACAGGTTGTGTATAACCTGCATCTGCCATTAATTTGGCATGTTGTTTTGCAACGGCTATTTGACGATCTTTATTTACAACTACTACATCTTTTCCTTTTTGTAAAAGACCTAAATCGAAAGCTTCGTAGGCAGAAGTTGATACTTTTGCCATACCAATAGTTAGGAAATATTCTTGAAGCGTATTTAATTGCACGTCTCCTTTTTTAAAGGTGTCTGATGCTCTTAAAGTCATTTCTTTAGAACCTCCACCTCCGGGAATTACACCTACGCCAAACTCTACAAGTCCCATGTAAGTTTCTGCAGCTGCTACAATTTTATCTGCGTGTAATGAAATTTCACAACCACCACCAAGCGCCATGCCGTGAGGCGCAGAAATTGTTGGGATTGAAGAATAACGCATGCGCATCATCGTATCCTGGAAATATTTAATAGCTGCATTCAGCTCGTCATATTCTTGTTCGGCGGCCATCATAAATATCATGCCTATGTTTGCACCAACTGAGAAGTTGGGTCCTTGGTTTCCAACTATTAATCCAGCAAAATCTTTTTCAGCCATATCAATAGCTTTATTTAATCCTGCTAAAACGTCTCCACCAATTGTGTTCATTTTAGATTGGAATTCTACATTAAGAATACCATCTCCTAAATCTTGAACAGAAACACCAGAGTTTTTGAAAACTTCGGTTGTTTTTCTAACATTATCTAAAATGATAAACGAATCTTGACCAGGAATTTTCTCTTGGATTTTCTTCGGAATATCATAACTGTGTGTTGCACCATCTTGAATAGAGTAGAAGCTATCGCTTCCAGATGCAATCATATCGTGAACCCAATCTGCAGGTGTTAAGCCTTCAGATTTCATCATCTCGATACCTTTCTCTACGCCAATAGCGTCCCAGATTTGGAAAGGACCATGTTCCCAACCAAAACCAGCTTTCATAGCGTCGTCAATTTTATATAATTCATCAGTAATTTCTGGAATACGATTTGAAACATAAGCAAATAATGCTGAAAAACTCTTTCTGTAAAATTCTCCTGCTTTATCTTTTCCTTTTACTAATACTTTAAAGCGGTCTGCTACTTTATCAATCGTTTTTGTTAATTCTAAAGTGGCGAATTTTGCGCGTTTAGCAGAACGATATTCTAATGTGTTTAAGTCAAGAGTTAAAATTTCTTTTCGACCTTCAGATGAAACGGTTTTCTTATAAAATCCTTGTCCAGTTTTACTGCCCAACCATTTATTTTCCATCATGGTGTTGATGAAATCTGGCAATTTAAAAAGTTCTAAACGTTCATCATTTAGACAGTTTTCTCTAATGCCGTTTGCAACATGAACTAAAGTATCTAAACCTACAACATCAACAGTTCTAAAAGTTGCTGATTTTGGACGACCAATTACAGGGCCTGATAATTTGTCAACTTCTTCAACCGTTAAATCTAAATCCTTAACTGCATGAAATAAACTTTGAATACTAAATATTCCGATTCGATTTCCAATAAATGCGGGTGTATCTTTGGCAATTACAGAAGTTTTTCCAAGGAATTGTTCACCATAACCATTTAAGAATTCTAAAACTGAAATATCTGTTTTAGGTCCAGGAATGATTTCAAATAATTTTAAGTAACGCGCTGGATTAAAAAAGTGTGTTCCACAGAAATGTTTTTGAAAATCTTCTGAACGACCTTCACTCATAAATTTAATAGGAATACCAGACGTGTTTGATGTTATCAAAGTTCCTGGTGTTCTATATTTTTCTAACTTTTCAAAAACCTGTTGTTTAATGTCAAGTCTTTCTACTACAACTTCCATAATCCAATCTACATCTTCTACTTTAGCAATATCATCATCTAAGTTTCCAGTTGTAATACGATTAACGAAAGAAGCATGATAAAGTGGTGCTGGTTTAGATTTTACTGAAGCCGTTAGTGCATCATTAACTAATCTATTTCTAACAACTTTGTCTTCTAAGGTTAACCCTATTGCTTTTTCTTTGTCGTTAAGTTCTCTAGGAACGATGTCTAATAATAGGACATCTACACCTATATTGGCGAAATGGCAGGCGATACCACTTCCCATAATACCTGAACCTACAATGGCTATTTTTTTAATTCTACGTTTGCTCATTTTATTTTATAACTATCAGATTGATTGTGTATTTTTTTGTTGCTCACCATATCATTAATAACTTCGGCTACTTCATAGAAATGCATTAATTGCTCTTCTGAAACATTATTTTTGATAGCTTCATTGAATAACAACACTTTTTCTCGTGAGTAGGCTCGTTTTTCTATACCAAAATCGGTCAAGCCAATGATAACACCTCTACCATCATTAGGGTTAGGTTTTCTTGTGATTAAACCTTTTTTTTCCATGGTTTTTAAGATTCTAGATAAACTTGTAGCTTCCATTCCCATTTTTGGACCTAAAGAAGTTGAAGGCGTCCCTTTTTCTGGGTCTATACTTAATAATGTAAAACCAGTTGCCATCGTGCTTCCAAACTTTGAAGCTTCTTCATTATACATTTTTTGAACTGTTAACCAAGTAGTTCGGAGCACATAATCTATGGTTTTATCCTTCATATTTTTACATTGGTGAGCTCAAATATAAAAAAAAATACTATGCATGCATAGTATTTTTGTGTTAAATTATATTTGTTTTAATAAATTAAATAGTGGTAGTTAAAAAAACAGTGAATATATTGTTCTTGAGTCTATCCTAACTTTCCGTTTACGGCACCTATAACTGCACCAATAATTGAAGCCATAACAATTGAGATAAGAACATCTAAACCGGCTAATTCCATTGTGGAGTCAGTGTTCATTGCTAAATTAAAAAAGTTAGAAAATAAACCGATAAACAGCCCGATAATGGCGCCAGCTTTCGCTCCAGTAAGAGCAGTTGTAATTTGTGCCCATTTGGTGTAAATGTAAGCCACAAATAACCCGAAAGTTAAGCAACCTAAAAATATGAACAACATGGTGTTGGCACTTTCTTCTGGTTGTGGGAATGTGTCTATAAAAATAATACCATAAAAAAGCCAGCCTAAAAGGAAATCAACAATTCCTCCAACGATCCCGGAAACTACAAAATTTTTTGTTTTCATTTTTTTGTTTTAATTGGTTATCATTTTAAAAGTATTAAAATGATACATAAGTAGCAAAAAATATGACTTAAAATTATGTAATTGTTATTTTTTAAGCAATTTTGTTGTGAATTGTTCAATCCTTTCAGGGAAATTGAATTGTATAAAAACTATGTTTTGATGAAATTAAGGACGATAAATTTTTTCAATTAAGTCTGGATACATCTTTTTTATAGTATCTCTTTTCATTTTTAGAGTAGGAGTGAGATGACCAGCATCAATAGACCAAACTTCGGGTGTCAGTTTAAATACCTTTATTTGTTCCCATTTACCAAATTTTTCATTACATATATTCATTTCTTTTTGAATGCTGTCTTTGATGATATCTGAGTTTGCGATTTCAATTTCAGATTTCCCGATGGCCATTTGCTCTTTATCAATCCAATTTTTTATAAATTCAAAATTGGGCTGGATTAAGGCTGCGGCCATTTTTTCACCTTCACCAATAACCATAACATGTTCAATAAATTGGGATTGTTTTAATTCATTTTCAAGAAGTGTTGGAACAATGTATTTGCCACCAGAGGTCTTAAACATCTCTTTCTTTCTCCCCGTGATTTTTAAAAAACCATCAGCATCAATTTCTCCTTTATCACCTGTATGAAAATAATCACCGGTCATGACTTCAGCAGTCTTTTCGGGGTCTTTGTAATATCCCATCATGATGTTTGGGCCTTTGCAAAGTATTTCGCCATCTTCAGCTATTTTAACTTCTACATCATCTAATATTCTTCCAACAGATCCTATTTTCCATCCATTATTACGTTTATCACTTACCGAAACCCCAGGTGATGTTTCTGTAAGTCCATAACATTCCATAATAGGCATATTTGCAGCACCAAATATATGCCCTAATCTTGGTTGTAGCGCAGCACTTCCAGAGGCCATAAATACAATATTACCACCCAAGGCTTCCTGCCATTTACTGAAAATGAGTTTTCGTGCCAAGGCTAGTTTTAATTCATACCACCAGCCATTTTGCCCGTAGGGTTCAAATTTAGTTCCGAGAGCCACAGCCCAAAAAAATAATTTCTTTTTTATTCCAGATAAATCTTGACCTTTTACTATAATTTTATCAAAAACTTTTTCTATTAATCTAGGAACAACAGTAATCATGTGAGGTTTAACTTCCTTTAAATTATCGCCTATTTTATCAATACTTTCTGCAAAATGAATAGAGAGACAACGATATTGGCATAAATAGATAAAAGTACGTTCAAAGATGTGACATATAGGAAGAAAACTGAGTATTTTTTGATCCCTCTCAAGAGGGAATTTTTTTTCTACGGCAAATACATTTGAAACTATATTTGCATGAGAGAGCATAACGCCTTTGGGCTTTCCAGTGGTACCAGATGTGTAAATAATAGTGGCTAAATCGGATGATTTAACGGCATTTTTTCTAGCTTCAACATCATTCTGATTTGATTTGTCTTTTCCTAGTTCAAATAATTCTGAATAATTTTCACATCCTTTAATGACATCAAATGAATAAACGCCCTTTAATTTTGTTTTGGTTTTAATCTTATTTATTTTTTCTAAAACGTCTTCATCCGAAACAAAACAGTAAATAGATTCACTATGGTTTAATATATACTCATAATCTTCAGAAGAAATGGTTGGGTAAATGGGTATGGTCTGTGCCCCAGTTTGAAGCACGCCAATATCTACAATATGCCATTCGGTTCTATTTGTTGAAGAAATAATAGCAATTTTATCATCTTTCTTAACTCCCAATTTCAGTAAGGCTCTGCTTAAGGTATTGGCTTTATCTAGATATTCTTGGGTGGATGTATTTACCCATTCATTATTGTACTTTGTAACCAAAGCACTCTCTAAAGGATGGTTTTTTAGCTGATAATAAGGGAAATCAAAAAGTCTTGTAATTTCTGTCATTTGCTATTTAATGAGTTTCTAGTATTGCAAAGTATGAAAATAAAAAGGATTTTCAAATTGAGTGTGTAAAATAGTATCATATACACTACACTTAATTTAATGTTGCCTTAATTCTCTCTTTTCACTCAATTAAATCTGATTTTTTAATTATTATGAATGCTTTATGAAACTCGTGTTATTTCAATAGAAATCACATATAATGTATTTAGTTTTTAACTTTTATATTATAAATAAGTTAAAAGCATATATATCTTAATTTCCGAGTTGCTTGTTTCAAACGTTTTCGTAATAACATCGGTGTAAATCCCGCTATTCATCAGTGGTTTACTGATAATTGTCATGTTTGTAATAGGAGTTTAAATTTAATTTTGTTCACTTAAAACAACATGGATTACATAAAATATTAATAAAACAAATAATGGAAGTAAAACAATTTAATTACGGGATTTGGACAAAAACACTTAATGTTAGAGATTTTGTTATTAATAATATGACACCTTATCACGGTACATCTGAATTTTTAGTAGGACCAAGTTTAAGGACTCAAAAATTATGGGATGTCTGTAAAGAAGCTTCAAATGAAGAGAGACAAAATAATGGTGTTCGATCAGTAGATACCGAAACAGTTTCAACGGTTAGTGCTTTTGATGCGGGATATATAGATAGAGAGAATGAAGTTATTGTAGGTTTACAAACCGATGAGTTATTAAAAAGAGCTATGAAACCTTTTGGAGGTTTTAAAGTGGTTCAAAAAGCATTGGCAGAACAAGGTGTTAAGCCTAATGACGCTTTAACAGAGTTATTCTCTAAGTTTGTTAAAACCCATAACGATGGTGTTTTTGATGCTTATAATGCTGAAATAAGAAAATTTAGATCTCTAGGTTTTTTAACAGGTTTACCAGATAATTATGCAAGAGGTAGAATTATTGGTGATTATCGTCGGGTTGCGCTTTACGGAATTAACTTCTTAATCAAAACAAAAAAAGAAGATTTAGCAAACGTAACAGGTCCTATGACGGAGTCTGTTATTCGTTTGAGAGAAGAGGTTTCTGAGCAAATAAGAGCATTAAGTGAAATACTTGAATTAGGTGCTAAATATGATTTAGATTTAAGTCGTCCTGCAGAAAATGCTAAAGAAGCAGTACAATGGACATATATGGCTTACTTAGCTGCTGTAAAAGAGCAAGATGGTGCTGCCATGTCGTTAGGTAATGTATCTACTTTCTTAGATATTTATATTGAAAACGATTTACAAGAAGGACTGATTACAGAAGAGGAAGCTCAAGAATATGTAGATCAATTCGTAATGAAATTGCGTATGGTGCGCCATTTAAGAATGGGAGCTTACGATGAAATATTTGCTGGAGATCCAACTTGGGTAACGGAAGCTATAGGCGGAATGTTTGATGATGGAAGAACTAAAGTAACCAAAACATCTTTCCGTTTCTTAAACACGTTATATAACTTGGGAGCTTCACCAGAACCAAATATGACTATACTTTGGTCTCAAGAGTTACCACAAAACTTTAAAGACTATTGTGCTAAAGTTTCTATCGATACATCGTCAATTCAATTTGAGAATGATGATTTAATGAGAAAAACAAGAGGGTCTGATGATTATGGAATTGCTTGTTGTGTATCTTACCAAGAATTAGGTAAATCTATTCAATTTTTTGGAGCTCGTACAAATCTTGCAAAAACATTATTACTTGCAGTTAATGGTGGTCGATGTGAAAATAGCGGTAAATTAATGGTTGCAGGTATTGAACCATGTGAATGTGAGTATTTAGATTTTGATAAAGTAATGGCTAACTTTAAAGTAGCTATGAAAGAAGTTGCTCGTGTTTATAATGACTCTATGAACATTATTCATTACATGCATGACAAATACTATTACGAAAAAGCTCAAATGGCTTTAATAGATACTAATCCAAGTATAAATATCGCTTATGGTATTGCTGGTCTATCAATTGTAGCAGATTCGCTTTCAGCAATTAAATATGCTAAAGTAAAACCAATTAGAAATGAAGAAGGGTTAACTGTAGATTTCAAAATAGAAGGAGAATTTCCTAAATATGGAAATGATGATGATAGAGTAGATTTCTTAGCAGCAAAGGCTGTAGCAGATTTTAATAATGAACTAAAAAAATTACCAGTTTATAAAGATGCAGAACCAACGATGTCTGTATTAACTATCACCTCAAACGTTTCTTATGGTAAGAAAACAGGAGCTACACCAGATGGTAGAGCAGGCGGAATTCCTTTTGCACCAGGAGCAAACCCAATGCATGGGCGCGATTCTAACGGCGCGATAGCTTCTTTAAATTCGGTAGCTAAGATTGATTATAAAGATTCATTAGATGGTATATCAAACACCTTCTCAATTGTACCAAAATCTTTAGGGGCTGATGATTCTGACAGAATTGAAAACCTAGGAACTATTATAGATGGCTATTTCCTCAGAAATGCTCAGCATTTAAATGTAAATGTATTTAATAAGGAAACTTTAATGGATGCCATGGAACATCCAGAAGAGTATCCTCAATTAACAATTCGTGTTTCTGGTTACGCTGTTAATTTTGTAAGATTAACAAAAGAACAGCAATTAGAAGTTATTACACGTTCTTTTCACGAATCCATGTAGTTTTTATTAATATTTTGAAGCATCTGAAAAAGGAGTTTAAATCTTCTTTTTTGGATGCTTATTTTAAAACCTATTCTTATCAAAACCGCTGATAACATATTAAATGTACATTCTATAGAATCTTTTGGAACACATGATGGACCAGGAGTTCGAATGGTTATATTCTTGCAAGGGTGCAAATTAAAGTGCTTGTATTGTCATAATCCAGATACCATTCAAACATCTGGAGGGAAAGAATATGATATTGAAGAATTGGTAAAAATGGCCATTAACTTAAAGTCTTATTTTGGAAGAAAGGGTGGCGTTACTGTTTCAGGAGGAGAGCCTTTATTGCAATCTAAAGCACTGGTTCCTTTTTTTAAGAGGCTAAAAGAAGAAGGCATTAATACCAATATTGATACAAACGGTAGAGTTTTGAATCATTTTACTGAAGCGTTGTTAGATGATTATACCGACTTAGTAATGCTTGATATCAAGCACATGACTGAAGAAGGTTATGAAGCGTTAACAGGACAACGTAACAAAGAAACTACTTTCACGTTTGCCAAACATAGGGAAGCTTCAGGAAAAAAAATGTGGTTACGTTATGTGCTCATTCCAGAAATGACAAATAAGCCAGAATTATTACATCAAATGGGCGAGTATTTTAAAGATTATAAAACCATAGAAAAGATTGAAATTCAGCCTTATCACAAGCTAGGAATCCATAAATGGGAAGCTTTAGGGTGGGAGTATCAATTAAAAAATGCTCGTGAGAACACAAAAGAAGAAATAAATGCCGCTGTAGAAATATTGCAAAATTATTTCAAAGAAGTAAAAGTAAATTAAAAGGGTATTGTATGCACGATATTCAAACGATAATTATCATGAAATGAGCTATAACAAATAAGTTGATACCAACTGAAAATGTTTAATGGCGAATTACATCTGACTATTAAAAAACAATTAAAAAACTACAGATGAAAACACAAAAACTAAAAAACCGTTGGTTAATTGCTGCTTCAGCCGTAGGAATACATATTTCTATTGGGTCTGTTTATGCATATTCAGTGATGACCAACCCAGTAAAAGATATTTTTGATGTAGATGGAAGTGTTATAAAATGGGCGTTTAAAATTGCCATTCTGTTATTGGGTTTATCAGCAGCATTTTTAGGGAGATGGGTAGAAAAAGTTGGTCCGAAAGTAAGTGGAACAACTGCAGGCTTATTTTACGGTGTTGGTATTTTAGGATCCGGATTGGCAGTACAATTAGAATCGTTATGGCTCTTCTATTTATGCTATGGTGTTATTGGTGGTATTGGTCTTGGTTTAGGGTATATCACACCAGTTAGTACATTGGTAAAATGGTTTCCAGACAGACGTGGATTAGCAACAGGAATGGCAATTATGGGCTTTGGTTTTGCAGCTCTAATTTTTGGACCTGTAATGCAATCGCTTTTTGATTCGGTTGGTGTTTCAAATGCGTTTTACATCTTAGGAGTAATCTATATGGTATTGATTTTATCTTCTGCAAGATATATTGAAAGACCGCCAGAAGGCTATATGCCAGCAGGTTACAAACCAGGAGAAGGAAAGACGATTAAAAAAGATATGGCTAACATTGATGCCAATGCAGCATTAAAAACACCACGCTTTTATTACATCTGGATTATGATGTTTATTAATATTGCTTGCGGTATCGCAATTATATCTGCGGCAAGTCCAATGATGCAAGAAAAACTCAATTACACTCCAATGGAAGCTGCTGCAATAGTTGGTTTAATTGGCGTGTTTAATGGTTTGGGCAGAATAATTTGGTCTACGCTATCCGATTATTTAGGAAGAGCAAATACCTATATCATTTTCTTTGCATTCCAGATTTTAGCATTTTACTTCTTGCCAAAAATGACCATGGAACTAAGTTTCTTAATCGTTTTATTTACTGTAATAACCATGTATGGCGGAGGTTTTGCAACTCTACCAGCATTTTTAGGAGATTTATTCGGAACAAAACAATTAGGAGCTATCCACGGTATGGTATTAGCCGCATGGGGTTTAGCTGGTGTTGTAGGGCCAACTATTTACGATATGGTTAAGAATGCCACAGGTTCATTAGATACCACCTTAGAAGTTTTTGCAGGATTATTCATCGTCGCTTTAATTGTGTCTTTAATAATGAAACGCACAGTGACAAGGGCTTATCGAAAAATGGATGAAAAAATAGACAAAGATTTGAAGTTTGTATAGACTTTAATATTTGGATTAGTTAGAAGGCACTTTCATTTTTTTGGAAGTGCTTTTGTTGTTGTGTGCCTATTTGTTTTCATTTAAAATTTTTATTTTAAAAAAATCAGTTAAGCTACAAAAACATTTTTTTTGTAAGTTTTATTTAATATGAAACAAACTATTTCTTCAAGCTTAAATGCTTCCAACATGACTTTTGTCATGATAATTCATTCATTTATAACTTACTTTTATTGAACTTTTTATACAAGGATAATTAAAATAAATATTATGGAAATACTTGAAAAAACAAAGGCTCGAGTTTTCAAATTTGGAGACAAAACAGCTGATGGAAACAGTACAATGAAAAACCTTTTAGGGGGTAAAGGTGCAAATTTAGCCGAAATGAGCTCAATAGGAATTCCTGTTCCTCCTGGGTTTACAATTACTACTGAAGTTTGTACTGAATATAATCTTTTAGGGCAAGAGGCCGTTGTAGAAATGATAAAGGATGAGGTGGAAGCATCAATTGCCAAAATAGAGTCTCAAATGGGAACAATTTTTGGTGATAAAGATAATCCGTTATTAGTGTCAGTGCGCTCGGGAGCAAGGGTTTCCATGCCAGGTATGATGGATACCGTACTTAATTTAGGAATGAATGATGAAGTGGTTCTCGGTTTAGCTAAAAAAACAAATAATGAGGTTTTTGCTTGGGATTCATACCGTCGTTTTATTCAAATGTATGGAGGTGTTGTTTTAGGAATGAAACCGGCTTCAAAAGAGGATATCGATCCATTTGAAGAAATTATGGAGCATCTTAAAGATAAGCGAGGAATTGAATTAGATACTGATTTTACGGTACAAGATTTACAAGATTTGGTATACGATTTTAAAGACGCTGTTAAGAAAAGAACAGGGCATGATTTTCCAACCAATCCATGGGATCAGTTATGGGGTGCTGTTATTGCAGTATTCAATAGCTGGAATGGAAGTAGAGCAATTTATTATCGAAATATGAATGGATATCCAGCAGATTGGGGAACAGCGGTAAACGTACAAGCAATGGTTTACGGTAATATGGGAGAAAATTCTGGAACAGGGGTTTGTTTTACAAGAGATGCTGGTACAGGAGAAAATATTTTTAATGGTGAATATTTAATTAATGCACAAGGAGAAGATGTAGTTGCAGGAGTAAGAACTCCACAACAAATTACAAAAACTGGATCAGAGCGTTGGGCAGAATTAGCGAAAGTTGAGGAGGAAGATAGAGCAGAAAATTATCCTTCTTTAGAAGAATTAATGCCAGAAATGTTTAAAGAACTTAATGCCTATCAAGACAATCTAGAGAAACATTATCGAGATATGCAAGATATGGAGTTCACCATTCAAGATGGAAAAATGTGGATTCTGCAAACTCGTAATGGTAAACGCACCGGTGCAGCCATGGTTAAAATTGCAATGGATTTACTAAAAGAAGGCATGATTGATGAAAAAGAAGCTTTATTGATTATAGAGCCAAATAAATTAGATGAGTTATTGCATCCAATTTTTGATCCTAAAGCACTTAAAAGAGCCCATGTAATCGCACAAGGTTTACCAGCTTCACCCGGAGCCGCAACAGGTAAAATTGTATTTTTTGCAGATGAAGCCAATAAGTATAAAAACAGTATTCTAGTTCGTATTGAAACCTCTCCAGAAGATTTAGAAGGCATGAATATAGCTAAAGGAATCTTAACTGCTCGCGGCGGAATGACATCGCATGCCGCGGTTGTAGCTCGTGGTATGGGTAAATGTTGTATATCTGGAGCAGGTGCTTTAAAAATTAATTATAAAAATAGAACACTTACCGTTGGAGACCATGAGTATCATGAAGGTGATTGGATTTCATTAAATGGTTCTACTGGTAATATTATTGAAGGTAAAGTAGCAACGATGGAGCCAGAATTAAGTGGTGAATTCGCTGAAGTTATGGAGCTTTCGGATAAGTACGGGATTATGAAAGTAAGAACTAATGCCGATAGTCCAAAAGATGCTAAAGTAGCTCGTGGTTTTGGTGCTCAAGGTATTGGTTTAACAAGAACTGAGCACATGTTTTTTGAAGTGGACAGAATTAAAGCCATGCGCGAAATGATTTTGGCCGATACTGTAAAAGGAAGAAAACAAGCATTGGAAGACTTACTTCCTATGCAACGGGCCGATTTTGAAGGTATTTTTGAAGCTATGGAAGGGTTACCTGTAACTATTCGTTTGCTTGATCCTCCTTTGCATGAATTTGTGCCTCATCAATTAGCCACTCAAAAAGAATTAGCAGAAGAGATGCATATATCATTACAAGCGGTTAAAAATAAAGTTTCTGAATTGGAAGAGTTTAATCCAATGTTGGGGCATCGTGGTTGTAGATTAGGAAATACATATCCAGAAATCACCGAAATGCAAACACGTGCTATTATTGAAGCAGCATTAAATTTAAAGGAAAGAGGTGTTATTTGTAAACCAGAAATAATGGTGCCACTAATTGGAACTGTTCAAGAATTTGTGATGCAAGAACAAATTATAAGAAGTACCGCTAATAAAATATTTGAAGAAAGCAATGATACTATCGAATATTTAGTAGGAACTATGATTGAAATTCCTAGAGCAGCTTTAATGGCCGATCGAATTGCAGAACATGCAGATTTCTTTTCGTTTGGAACGAATGATTTAACGCAAATGACTTTTGGTTATTCTCGTGATGATGCAGGTAAATTTTTACCAATCTATATAGAAAAAGGTATTTTAAAAGTAGACCCTTTTGAAGTATTAGATCAAGAAGGTGTTGGGCAATTAGTGAAAATTGCAACAGAGCGTGGTAGAAGCACAAAACCTAACTTAAAAATTGGTATTTGTGGTGAACATGGCGGAGAGCCAAGTTCAGTAGAATTCTGCTACAAAACAGGAATGGATTATGTAAGTTGTTCTCCTTATAGAGTGCCAATTGCAAGATTAGTATCTGCACAGGCGGCTATAAAAGGAACCTTATAATATTTTTCTTTTTTTTATTTTTTTGACATGAAAAGCCCCGAAATGAAGTATTCATTTCGGGGCTTTTTTTATTCTGTTTCTTAAAATTATCTATTTTCAATCCAAAGGCGAGCATTCACAAAAGCCTCTAACCAAGGTGAAACTTCATCTTTACGTCCAACAGGATAATTAGCCCAATTCCATTGAAATGTAGAACGCTCAATGTGTGGCATAGTTACTAAATGACGACCTGTTTTATCACACATCATTGCCGTATTAAAGTCAGAACCATTAGGATTATGCGGATAATCTTCATAACCATATTTAGCTACAATATGATATTTGTCTTCAGAAAATGGTAAGCTAAATTTACCTTCACCATGCGAAATCCAAACCCCTAAAGTAGTTCCTACAAGCGTTGAAAGCATCACCGAATTATTCTCTTGAATTTTTACAGAAGTGAATGCGCTTTCATGCTTATGAGAATCATTATGAAGCATTTTACCATGAATCTCATGTTCAGGGTTGATGAGGTCTAATTCCATCCAAAGTTGACATCCATTACAAATCCCAACAGAAAGTGTGTCTTCCCTTGCAAAGAAATCTTTGATGACTTTGTTAGCTTTCTCGTTGTATTTAATAGCACCAGCCCAACCTTTTGCAGAACCTAAAACATCAGAATTAGAGAATCCACCAACAGCACCTAGAAACTGGATGTCTTCTAAAGTTTCTCGACCAGAAATTAAATCGGTCATGTGTACATCTTTCACATCAAAACCAGCTAAATACATAGCGTTTGCCATTTCGCGCTCAGAATTACTTCCTTTTTCACGTAAAATAGCTGCTTTTAGTCTTTTTCCTTTTAACACTGGTAATTTTCCAGTAAAATGTTTTGGGAATGTATATTCTAAAGGTTGATTTTTATAATTGTCGAATCTATCTTTTGCTAACTCGTTAGCTGTTTGTTTTTGGTCTAATAAATAAGAAGTCTTATACCAAACATCTCTCATTTTAGCAACATCAAAAGAGAAATTATCTTCGTTATTTTTAATGTTTACTATCCCTGTATTATTTGCAGTTCCAATAGTGAAGAATTCAATATTATTTTCTGATAACACAGTTTCTATTGAAGCATCATCACCTTGAAAAACTAGTCCTGAATTTTCAGAGAATAAAACTTTTATAGAATCTTTTTCATTTAAGGCAGAGATATCAAAATCTGCACCTAAATTTATATCAGCCAAACACATTTCTAACAACGTGGTAATTAATCCACCAGAAGCCACATCGTGTCCAGCAGAAATTTTATCAGCTTTAATTAAGTTTTGAATGCTATTAAAAGTATCTTTTAAAAAGCTTGAGTTTTTTACATCCGGAGCTTCATTACCAATAGTATTTAAAACTTGGTTAAAAGAACTTCCTCCTAATTTAAAATCATCTTGAGAGATATTAATATAGTAGATGTTTTCTCCATTTTGTTGCAAAACAGGTTCCACAACTTTAGAAATTTCATTACAATTAGCGACCGCAGAAATAATAACGGTTCCTGGAGAAATGACGTCTCCATCTTTATATTTCTGTTTCATAGAAAGCGAATCTTTTCCTGTTGGAACATTGATTCCCAAATCGATCGAAAATTCTGAAATCGCTTGAACAGCTTTATATAAACGTGCATCTTCACCTTCATTTTTACAAGGCCACATCCAGTTTGCAGAAAGTGAAATTGAAGCTAGATTATCTTTTAAAGGTGCCCAAATGATGTTAGTTAAGGCTTCTGTAATTGAATTTCTACTACCTGCTTCTGGGTGAATTAATCCAGAAATAGGCGAGTGGCCAATAGACGTCGCAACACCTTCTTTTCCGTTATAATCTAATGCCATAACACCAACATTATTTAACGGAATTTGTAAAGGACCAACACACTGTTGTTTGGCTACTTTGCCGCCAACACATCTATCTACTTTATTAGTTAACCAATCTTTACAAGCTACAGCTTCCAATTGTAAAACTTGCTCTAAATAGATTTGTAAATTTTTGGTTTTATATCTTGAGTTTTTATAATTTCTGTTAACTGTTTTATCAGTTAAAACCGTTTTAGGAGAACTACCAAACATGTCTTCTAAAGCTAAATCCATAGGTTTGTCTCCTTTAGTTTTAGATTCGAAAGTAAAACGATAGTTTGTTGTAACATCACCAACGGTATACATTGGCGAACGTTCACGATCCGCAATATTGAGGAGTATTTCTAAATGTTCTTCACCAATAACCAATCCCATACGTTCTTGAGATTCGTTTCCTATAATTTCTTTTGCAGATAAGGTAGGATCTCCAATTGGTAAAGCATCTAAATCTATTTTTCCACCAGTATCTTCAACCAATTCAGAAAGACAGTTTAAATGTCCGCCAGCACCATGATCGTGTATAGAAACTATAAAATTTTCTTCACTTTCTACCATACCACGAACGGCGTTAGCAGCACGTTTTTGCATTTCTGGATTAGAACGTTGTACGGCATTTAATTCTATTCCTGAAGCAAGTGCCCCTGTGTCTGCGGAAGATACCGCAGCGCCACCCATACCAATTCGATAATTATCACCACCAAGAATTACAATTTTATCTCCTTCTTTAGGTATGTCTTTTAAAGCCTGATCTGCTTTTCCGTATCCAATTCCACCAGCTTGCATAATAACTTTATCGAAACCAAGTTTTCTTGGAGCTGATGCACTTGAAGCTGAATTTTCTTGGTGTTCAAAAGTTAATACTGAACCACATATTAGAGGTTGTCCAAATTTATTACCAAAATCTGATGCACCATTAGAAGCTTTAATCAAAATATCCATTGGTGTTTGGTATAACCAATCTCTGGCTTCAAATTTTTGTTCCCAATGTCTCTTGCCCTGAGCGGAGTCGAATGGGTCTTCCAAACGAGAATAGGATGTCATGTACACCGCAGTTCCAGCTAAAGGAAGCGACCCCTTTCCACCCGCAAGTCTATCTCTTATTTCTCCACCAGCACCGGTTGCAGCACCATTAAAAGGCTCTACCGTAGTAGGGAAGTTATGTGTTTCCGCTTTAAGCGAAATAACAGATTCAAATTCTTGTGTGGTATAGTAATCAGGAATATCAGCACGTTTTGGCGCAAATTGTTCCACTTTCGGACCTTTTATAAAGGCTACATTGTCTTTATAAGCTGAAACAATATCGTTAGGATGTTGTCTCGCTGTTTCTTTAATTAATTTGAATAATGAGGTCGGTTTTTCTTCTCCATCAATAACAAAAGTGCCGTTGAAAATTTTATGGCGACAATGCTCAGAATTTACTTGCGAAAACCCGAACACTTCAGAGTCGGTTAATGGGCGACCAATTTTCTTAGCAACACCATCCAAATACGCTACCTCTTCATCGCTTAATGATAAACCTTCTTGTTGATTGTAAGCTGAAATATCTTCAATATTTAGGATAGGTTCTGGTTGAATATCAATAGTAAATGAGTCTTGATTTAAACCGTTGAATTTTTCAGAAATCATCGGGTCAAAATCATTGAAATCTTCTGAAACAGCTTGAAATTCTTCAATTCTGATGATGTCTGAAACTCCCATGTTTTGAGTAATTTCAACAGCATTAGTACTCCAAGGCGTTATCATTGCAGCACGCGGCCCAATAAAAAAAGCACCTAAAGATGCTTGTTCTATTTTTGGAGCTCCTGAAACAAGTTCAGGACTAGCAAAAAGCCATGTTAATTTTGAAGTCGTTTCAGTTGATAATTCTTTTGTTGTTTGAACAGCAAATATGTTGCTGGTTACGTTTCCAAAGAAATGAATCATTAGGTCTTAATTTGTGTGTGTTTAAAGAAAGGGCAAATTTACTTCTTTTTAGTGGAATTTTAAGTAAAAATATAATACCAAAAATTGGGAGTTATTAAGGAGTTTTTAACATGTATTCTTGTTTTTGGGAGTTGCCTAAAAGGTCGGGCTTGGAATTTATCCTGAGCGAAGTCGAAGGGCCATTTCTTTTTAAAACATGATTGTGTCAATACCGATGGTCTGTTTAATTTTCATAATTTTGTTTTGTGTTAGTAAAATGATTACGTTGACTAAAACCTTTGTAAGGTCGAAACTGAAATTCTATTTGGTTCTTTGTCATCGGAATAAAAAAAATGGAGATTAATACACAATATTGATCTATTAAATTTAGAGGAAGATAAGTTCACTCCATTCTTTTTTAAGCTAAAATATACTTTTGCTAATCTAAAGGAGGGCGAAGGAGGTGGCAATCTGCACAATTTTAGTTCTTATCAAACCCATTTTTAAAAAGGATGATGCTTCAATTCTTAACGCGGAAAAAGAAACGGATTTAAAATTTTTAACTGATTTTTTCAGGTATATGATAAAAACTAATTTTGAGAAATAAACTACTCGCAATTTTCGGGAAAACAAAGACCTAACAGGTTTTCAAAACCTGTCAGGTCTAAGTAACGAAAAAGCCGTAATATGCTATATGTGTGTAGGTTATAGTTCTGTTCTAAATTTTTGTCATGTACTAACTAATTTTTTCAGGAAGTGCGTTTAATGCAAAGATAAAGTCCGGTTTCAATACTGAAACAAGTTCAGTACAGGTCAACTTTATCGGTCGCTAAACAACTTAAGCTAGTTAGTTTTTCTGACAAAGGCAGGTATGCTAGGTTTGTGTTTAATAAAAAAAGAGACCACCTTATTTTTTAAGATAATCTCTTTGTAATAGTATAATTTAGGTTTCTCGATTATGAGATTCCTACTTCCAGAGGAATTCTACTCCTCTAAAAACGGGTAACGATAATCCGTAGGGGTAACAAACGTTTCTTTAATCATTCTTGGAGATATCCAACGTAATAAGTTTTGTGCACTACCGGCCTTATCATTGGTTCCTGATGCTCTGGCACCACCAAATGGTTGTTGTCCAACAACTGCTCCAGTTGGTTTATCGTTAATATAGAAGTTTCCAGCGGCGTTTTGTAACGCTTCAGTGGCTTGGGTAACCGCGTATCGGTCTTTAGATATAATGGCACCTGTTAATGCATATTCGCTAGTTTCATCTACTAATTTTAAAGTTTCCGCGTAAGCATCATCTTCATAAACATAAATAGTAATTACAGGTCCGAAAAGCTCCGTACACATGGTGGTATATTTTGGGTCTTTGGCAAGAATAACAGTAGGTTCAATAAAGTAACCTTTGCTTTTATCATAATTACCACCAACAATGATTTCTGCATCAGCATCAGCTTTTGCGCCATCAATATATTTTGCTAGTTTATCAAAAGAACCTTCATGAATAACAGCAGTAACAAAATTGCTCATATCTTCAGGTGAACCCATTTTAAAAGATTTTACATCTTCAATAACATATTTTTTAACATCTGCCCAAAGACTTTTTGGAATGTAAGCTCTTGATGCTGCACTACATTTTTGTCCTTGAAACTCGAATGCACCACGAACAATAGCCGTAGCAACTTGTTTTGCATTAGCTGATTTATGAGCGACGATAAAATCTTTTCCGCCTGTTTCTCCAACAATTCTTGGGTAGGTTTTATAGTTGTGAATATTGTTTCCTATTTGTTTCCAAAGTTCTTTAAATATATATGTAGAACCTGTAAAATGCAATCCTGAAAAATCTGGACTTGCCATAACAGTGTTAGTAATCATCACTGGATCTCCAAAAACCACGTTTATAACGCCTGGAGGCACACCAGCTTCTTCAAACACATCCATAATTACTTTAGCAGAATACACTTGACTATCACTAGGTTTCCAAACTACAACATTACCCATTAATGCCATACATGCTGGTAAGTTCCCTGCAATTGCTGTAAAGTTAAATGGTGTAACTGCATAGGTAAAGCCTTCTAGCGGACGGTATTCAATTCTATTCCAAGCATCACTTGTGCTTTCTGGTTGCTCCATATAAATGTCCGTCATAAACTGAACATTAAAACGCAAGAAATCTATAAACTCACAAGCCGCATCAATCTCTGCTTGGTGTACAGTTTTAGATTGGGCAATCATAGTTGCTGCATTTATTTTTGCACGGTAAGGACCAGCAATTAACTCAGCAGCTTTTAAAAAGATACCTGCACGTTGTTCCCATGGCATTAAAGACCATGTTTTTCTAGCTTCTAACGCCGTAGAAATAGCATCATCAATATGTTTTTGTTCAGCAACATGATAGGTTCCCACTATATGTTTGTGATCGTGTGGTGGTGACATGGTTCTGGTATTTCCAGTTTTCACATCTTTACCATTTATATATAAAGGCACGTCAATTTTACTATTAAACATCGCTTTGTAGGTCTTAGCAACGGCAGCACGTTCTGGTGATCCAGGAGCGTAAGATTTTACAGGTTCGTTAACAGCAATTGGTACACTAAAAAAGCCTTTTCCCATGATTTTTGATTTTTCGTTATTGAATTTTCAGTAAATGTGATGCAAATTTACGAATATTTAAATGATTATTTTAAAGCACGACTTCATAAAACCAAGTTAATTTTTATTTATTTTTTGTAAGTTGCCAACCCGTTTTAAGACTACAAGTTTTATGTGTACAGTTACAATTATTCCAACGAAAAATAACGATTTTGTATTAACTACAAATCGAGATGAAGCTCCTGATAGAGTATCTTTGATTCCGGATTTTTATACTATTGATGATACTAAATTGTTGTTTCCAAAAGATAAAATGGGTGGTACTTGGATTGGTATAAGTGAAAAAAATCGAGTAGTTTGTGTGCTTAATGGCGGTTTTGTTAATCACGAACGACAATCAAGTTACAGAAAAAGTAGAGGTATTGTGGCTAATGATTTCATGATTTCTGATGATATTGCTGCGACTATAGAAGGTTATAATCTTCAAGATATTGAGCCATTTACCGTGGTGATTGCAGATTGGAATACGAATTTAAAATTCTATGAATTAGTTTGGGATGGCAAATACAAGCATTTTATAGAATTGCCATTGGAATCAAGAATTTGGTCGTCTTCAACCTTGTATTCTGACGGGATGCAAAGAGAGCGTCAACAATGGTTTGAAAATCTTGAAGCGCTTAGTGACTTAAATGCTGATGCTTTATTAGAATTCCATAGTACCACGGATACTAACAATATGGATTATGGTATAGTCATGAATCGTGGTTTTGTGAAAACAATGAGTATTACGCAAGTTGAAAAGCGAGGGAATGCAATTGGTATGCGCTATGAGAACCTTGATAGTAAACTAGTTACTATTAAAACTTTCAATCTTCCGCAAGTAGTTAATGGATAATACAGGTGTTATTTTATCGTTGGCGTATCCAGATACTATTGTTATGGTTTCTGAAGAATGGTTTTCTCCTTATTTAAAATTTATTGGTGTTGGTAAGAAGGATTATTTACGGGCAGGTCATGCCGCTTTAGTTTTAATTGATAAAGAAACTGG
Source organism: uncultured Algibacter sp. (assembly GCF_963976535.1). Taxonomy (NCBI): domain Bacteria; kingdom Pseudomonadati; phylum Bacteroidota; class Flavobacteriia; order Flavobacteriales; family Flavobacteriaceae; genus Algibacter; species uncultured Algibacter sp. The sequence goes on from NZ_CAXBLF010000009.1 coordinate 42,329, forward strand.
CGTTTTAGAATATCATGATTTTGGACGATATATTACGCCAGAACCTAATGGACGCGTGCGAGGAAGCGACACCGATAACGAATTACATTTTCCAATAAAAGCTGAAATAGAAAACGATAAAATTAAAAATTTAGATACTATTTTAGAATTTTTAGGAACACATCCTAAATTGACACATGGTGATGGTAAATTAATAGCTTCGGTTTGTAATGCTATTAATTACCAAAAAGCGCGAACGCATATTACCAAAATGCAAAACAAACATTTTATTAGGTATGCAGCATTTATTAAAGATGCTTGTAATTGTGCACGTTTTGTAACAGATACTTTAATTGCTTCGTTAACAGATTTTGAAATAAAAAAGAATCTTGAAAACTCTAAATGGTTTACACCAAGTACGGTTGGTAATGTGTTGCTTGCTGATACTGAAAATCATACTTATGAGGTATCTGAAACTGGTGAGATTTCAAAATTCAAAGGCTCACAGAAAAGTGAAAATATCCGTTGCTTTTTAGATAAGTTGAAAGACCATGAAGTTGATTTTGTTGGAACACAAGAGCCAAAACCCGTTGATGGTTTACATGAAAAAGCGCAATGGCTTTCTGGTATTGCGGCTGGTGCTTGGTTTGAGTTGCATAAAACAGGACATGATGTGGAGTATCATTTTAGGCGTATTTCACCATACGGGAATATTGATATACATGATACGTTTATGGTTGAAGACGATTCGTTTGATTATGATTTAGAATTTGAATTTATACATTATTCAAATTGCAAATTCTTTCATGTGAAGCAGAGTGGGAGGGTTTTTAGGTTTGAGAAGGTTGAGAAATAATATTTTAAAATCAGTTCTTCTTAAGTTTGTAATACCTGTTTTATTCCGTTGTTAATATCAACCATTTATTTTTCCAGACCGTCATTATTCCGAGTACAAATGCTATAAGTACAAGAAATAGACTTATCCCTACGTTTTTAATCATTGGATTTTCTCGACCATATCCAAACATTAATACACCTGTTAGTGGTAATAAAGCAATAATATACATTGATTTTTTATTCAGAAATTTATTTCCGCTAACTTTTAATATTTCATTTTTACTAAAATTATTCAGTTCTATTTTTTCACTTCCACACCATTGAATTTTAGCTTTTATTTCACCATTTTCTAGTTCATTTGGAATTTCAACAACTTTTTCTTCTCCGTTCTTTAATTCAGTCAGCTTTCTTTTTCCAACTAAAATTTCATACGAACAGTTTCTATTAAAACTTTCTTTCGGTCTTTTTAACGTGATTTTTTTCATATACATTATAACGTTTAGTATAACCTGCGTTTCAATACAGATTATACTATATTAATATCCAATTGCAGCACCATCTGAACTTGAAGAATCTGAGGCACCAATTAGAATTTTTTGTTTGTGGTCAATTAAAATCCCCATTAAGACACCTAAATTTGGTACAGGCTTTAACTGATGCCCCATGAGTTCAAGATTTCTCTTTGTGTCAGGAGAAAGTAGATATTCCTCGTATGAAATTATATCAGGTAACCACTGTTGATGAATTTTCATGGCTTCTATTGCCTTATCTATTCTCATATCGTATTCCAACACATTTAATACCGTTTGAAAAACCGTGTTAATAATGGTTCTTCCCCCAGGACTTCCTATCACAAGGTACGGTTGACCATCTTTAGCTACTATCGTGGGGGTCATACTTGATAGCATTCTTTTTTCTGGTTGAATGATGTTTGGATTTGTTCCAATCATTCCAGTACTAGTAGTTTGATTTGGTATTGGGTTGAAATCTCCCATTTCATTATTGAATATAAAACCAAGTTTTGAAGACCCTATTCCCGAGCCATAACTATGCTCTAGCGTATAAGTTAAAGAAACAGCGTTGCCATCTTTGTCTACTACAGAAAAATGGGTTGTATTAGCGCCATCATAAATTTGTCCAAACTTAGAAGAGTCACTAGGAGAAGCATGAGCCATGTCAATATTTTCAAAACGGGTTTTTGCAAATTCTTTTGAAATCAACCTATCTAATGGAATATTCGGGTTAAAATCAGGATCACCAAGATGCTCCGCTCTATCAGCGAAAGCTCTTCGCATTACCTCGGCAATTAAATGAACATATTCAGTAGAGTTGAATTGGATAGAATCCAAATTTGCCATTTCCATCATGTTCATCATTTCAATAAGTGCCACTCCACCTGAACTGGGTGGTGGCATCGAATAAATTTCATACGCCTTATATGTGCCTTTTATAGGTTTTCTTTCTACTGCTTCATATATCTCAAGATCCTTTTTGGTTATTATGCCGCCATTCTCTTGCATGAAAGTGACAATTTCTTTGCCAACTTCTCCTTTGTAAAAACCATCCTTACCCTTGTCCCTTATTGCTTTTAAAGTGTTCGCCAATTCGGGTTGTTTCCATATTTGACCAAACTTTGCTACCTTACCATTGTCAAGTTTAAAATAATCTTTCAAGAACTGAATTTCGGAGTTGTTATTAAAGAAAGTTGCTGCTCGAGAAAGTGACCAAGTCAATTTGAATCCGTCTTCTGCTAAATCAATTGATGGCTGCACCAACGTTGCCCATGATAATTTGCCGTAATTTTTATGAGCTAAATATAAGCCAGCCACTGTACCTGGTACACCAACAGACTTTAGTCCAATATGATTTATTGATGATTTTCGGCCATATAAATTTTGATCATTTAATAACGTCCCTTCATCATTAAGGAACATGTTGGGAGTCGCCTTTAACGGTGCTTTTTCTCGAAAGTCAATGGTAGTAGTATGACTTGAGGAATCCATATATACCAAAAAACCACCACCTCCAATATTACCTGCGGTTGGATGAGTTACCGCTAATGCAAAAGAAGTTGCCACAGATGCGTCTATAGCATTTCCACCTTTCTTTAGTATTTCGACTCCAACGGCGGAAGCTAACTCATTACTTGACACCACCATACCATGCTGTGCATAAGTCTGCGCAGTTATGCAATGGCATCCGACGGTAATAAAAAAGATAATAAAAGTTGCTATTTTTTTCATATTAATTATTTCTAATTTCCATTATCTATCTATAATCAAATATATGGAATTACTTAAAAGATAGTTGAATTTTTATAAATGATATTATTTGCGTGACATGAGGTGTTTCCATTATTATAATAGTATAAAAATAATTTTAAAGCTAGTGACTAATATAAGGTTAGGGGTTTCTATGATTTAAACAAGTTAATAATCCTGCTTTTTTTATACATCTATTATTATATAACAATTATCACTTAAGTTAACTGGTATTACCCAACTACACATCTTAATAGCGATTTAGTTAATTAGTGTCTGGACGGAAACAGACGATTTTTATAATTTGAATTATTTTTGATGTCATTTTTGTTTAGTTTTTATGAGTTGATACCTTAGTATCAAGCGATTAAAAATAAACTGAAAGGGCGCAAAAAGAAACAAATTTAATTTTGCTGTGTTTCCGTCCAGATACTAATTACTTGACTTTTTAAAATTTTTTAGCTAAGTCGTTTAACAATCGATAAAGTTCATTGAAACGGAACTTTATCTTTGCAGTTAAACGACCCTCCCCAAAAACAAAATAACGTTCAATTTAAAAAATTAAGATAGCAAATAAATGCGTTAGGGATTGAACGGCATGTTTGAGCTCGCCGACGTAGGAGGAAGCGAGTAGTGAAAGCCCGACTTTTTGTGATCCTGCGAGGTTTTAAAAACCTTGTAGGTATGAGCAAAAAGTAACGCCCAAACAATATTATAATTTAGATATGATTTTGCAGATTGCCACATCACACAAAAAATGTGATTCGCAATGACGTGCTAGTTTATTGCAAAAGGGGCACTCAACTTAAATGTAGGGATGGTAACTTGAAACTTTTTTGTAGTGGTAAAGTTTACCATACTGTAATGCCCTTGCATAGCACCAAATGGTGAGGTTAGTAAGCATCCAGAGGTATAGGTGTGTGATTCACCTGGTTTAAGCACAGGTTTTTTGCCAATAACGCCTTCGCCAGAAACGGTTTCTACGTTGTTTAGTGCATCTAAAATTTCCCAGTGGCGTGCGTTAAGTTGCACAGAATCTTTACTTTGATTTTCAATAGTTACCGTATATCCAAAGGCGTACTGTATTTTATAGTTTTTATAAAACGAGCCTTCGAAGGTAGTTTCTACCGAAATTTTTATGCCTTTTGTTACCTGTTGAACCATTGATGTGCAAAGTATTAGCGCGTGCTAAAATAATAAATATTAAGTGGTTAACGTAAATTTTAACGTCTTTGATAGAAAAATTAGATGAAATGCATTTTTAGCCTCCAATTTTTGTTAAATATCCGTTCTAATGAAGTATTGTAACGGCTTTTTTGATGTTTTATGCGGTTTAATTTGAGATATTGGTAGATGAAACCTGGTTAAACCCAATAATTCTGTCGTAACGAGCGCCTAAATCTCTGTAATACACTAAAACTTTGTAGTTGTTTTCGGTTTGCCAAAAATCACCGCTTATGGCGCCTTCGTTTAAATCTCCGTTTTTGTTTACAATAACATATTTGTAGTTATAGAACCCTTGTTTTAGTTTAAAATTGGTTTCGTATAGTCCGCTTTGTTCATTGAAAGTCATTTTATTATAATCGTCTAGTGCATAATTATTGTAATTGCCATAAATGTAAATGCTTTCTCCGTTGTTTAATTCTGGATATTGCAATGAAAAGTGGATTTGCACGTAATCTGCTTCAATAGTTACATCGTCTCTATCTATAGCTACAATTTTGAATTGCCCATTAATATCAGGGTTGTAGGTGTATGGCAAATTTTTTCTCGCAACATCTGTAAACAAATACGATTGGTAAATATCTTCAAGTGCAATGGATTGTACGCGAGAGGTTGCAGCTCTAACATCTTTAGTTTCAAAAAATAAATACTCGTTTCCACCAGGAAAAGCAGTTTCTTTTACATATCTGTAGATGAGTTTGTTGCCAATAGTATATTGCGGTTTTAGATTAGAAATGGTTGTATTTAAATTACTGTTTTGAATAATTAACGTTTTTACGGTTTGAAGCGGATTGTTAATTTGAGGACCAGAAGCAATTTCAATATCAACGGTTTGTGTAGTTTCTATGTTACTTACATCTCGCGATCTTTTAATTTCTATGCCAGGTGTAACGAGGTTTTCGTAAATCATGAATTTTCTTGAGAACACCAATTCATTATCCGTATCATAAATTGAAATAATATAATTACCTGATACCTTTAATTGTTTAGTTTGCGGATTGGGTATCGACATTTTATAGTGCGAATACATTTGAAAGGTGTTGAAAGAATTTGTGTAGTCTTGAATTCTAAAATTATCAATACCTAAAAGAAATTCAGATTTTATAAGAACAGATGCTTTCCAATCATAATCATAATATTCAATTTTATAATAAAAATCTGGTTCGTTTGAAACTAGAGCGTCAAACTCTAAATAAAATGTTTCGCCTAATTTGATAATAGGTAGTTCTCCTAAATCACTACTACTACTTTTAAATGTAATTGATTTTATATAATCTGGAGGATTTATTTCTTCTACTTGACCAAAAATAATACCAGTGGCAATAAAACAAAGCCATTTTAGAGAAAATTTGAAAGACATTCTACGCTTTTTTGTAAAGATAAGCAAATTCTATGCCTAAGGTTATTCTTTTATTTAGAATAAATATAAATAACAAACAGAGTGTAATTTGGCTGTCACATTAGCTATTTATTCGTATTTTTGCACCGATTTTTAGACAACTAATTTCAATAAAAATAAATATGTCAAACGACATTCATATTAAAAAAGGTCTGGACATTAAACTTTTTGGTGAAGCTGAAAAAACTGTTGAACAAGCAATTATCAGTAACTACTGCACCATAAGACCAGAAGATTTTCACGGCGTAATACCAAAACTTGTTGCAAAAGAAGGAACTTCAGTTAAAGCTGGAAGCACTTTGTTTTTCAATAAATCTCAAGAAGCGGTTAAGTTTTCATCACCAGTTTCAGGGAAAGTAGTTGAGGTAGTTAGAGGGCCAAAAAGACGTATAGACGCTATTAAAATTGAAGCAGATAAAACTCAAATTTTTGAAGACTTTGGAAAGTTTGATATTGATGCTTCAAAACCAGAAGACATTAAGGCGCATTTATTAGCTTCTGGGTGTTGGCCATTTGTAAAACAACGTCCGTATGATGTGATTGCGAATCCAGAAAAATCGCCCAAAGCGATATTCATTTCAGGATATGCCAGCGCACCACTAGCAGCCGATTTAGATTTTACCTTACAAGGAAAAGAAGCAGAATTGCAAGCGGCAGTTTCAGCCCTACTAAAATTAACTGAAGGTAACGTACATGTTTCTGTAGGTAAGAATGGGAATTCGCCACTAGCTGGTTTAGACGGTGTTACTTTGCATAAAGTTTCAGGGCCACATCCATCAGGAAATGTTGGAACTCAAATTAATAAAATTGATCCCGTTAATAAAGGTGAAGTAGTTTGGACGGTTAGCCCTCAAGACTTAGTTATTATTGGTGAGTTACTTTTAACAGGGAAATTTAATGCGGAGCGTATTGTTGCTTTAGTTGGGTCTTCAGTTGAAAAACCAAGATATTTTAAAACACTTGCTGGTAGTGAAATTGCTACTATTGTTTATGATAAGGGTGTTGCTAAAGACGGTAATGATCGTATCATTTCTGGAAATGTTTTATCAGGAAAGCAAATCGAACCAGACGGTAATTTAGATTATTACAGCAATGTGGTTTCTGTAATTCCGGAAGGCGATGATTATGAGTTCTTTGGATGGACAAAACCTGTATTTAATAAAGTATCTACATCAAGAGCATTAACCTTTTCGTGGTTAAACCCTAAAAAAAAATACGATTTAAATACCAATACAAACGGAGAACATAGAGCATTTGTAACTACTGGAACTTACGAAGAAGTTTTTCCTTTAGATATATACCCAATGCAAATCTTAAAGGCTTGTATGTATCAAGATTTAGATGAAATGGAAGCTTTAGGAATGTATGAAGTTGCTCCTGAAGATTTCGCATTAACAGAATTTGTGTGTGTGTCTAAGCAACCACATCAAAAAATAATAAGAGCAGGATTAGACTTAATGCTTAAAGAAATTGGATAAATGATTTATTTCGTTTAATCGAAATGAAAAATATTTAAGATTATTCATTTTTAAAAGTAAAATGAAAAATAAAACAGATGGGTTTAAAAAATAAATTACATAATTTTAAAGAAAAGAATAAGAATAAAAAGTGGATACCAGCATTTAGTGCAATCCATACGTTCTTATACTTGCCAAATGAGACCACACATAATGGAACTCATATAAAAGTTGCTGACGATTTAAAACGCACCATGAATACCGTTATTTTGGCTCTGGTACCGTGTTTAATTTTCGGAATGTTTAATGCAGGTTACCAACATAATTTAGCCGTTGGAGAAATTCAAGCAGCTGCAAGTGGTTTCTTTAGTTCAGAATTTTGGTCTATGGCCAACTTTACTATTGGCTTTTGGAAAATTTTGCCACTTATATTAGTGTCTTATGGTGTTGGTTTAGGAATTGAATTTATTTTCGCCATAATAAAGGGACACGAAGTTGAAGAAGGATACTTAGTAACAGGAATGCTAGTTCCATTAATTGTCCCAATAGATATTCCACTTTGGATGCTAGCAGTTGCAGTGGTTTTTGGTGTTATCATTGGTAAAGAAGTGTTTGGAGGCACCGGAATGAATATTTTAAATCCCGCTTTAACCATTAGAGCCTTTTTGTTTTTCTCTTACCCAACTTGGATGAGTGGCGATAAAGTTTGGGTTGAAGGCGCAGTTAAAAGAGGACAGGAGATTGCAGAAGGAGCCAACTTAGATGCCATTTCTGGTGAAACTATACTTGGAGGTATTGCCCAAAATAACCCAGTGACGCATACCGTTGCAGATATGTTCTTTGGTTTTATTCCTGGTTCTATTGGTGAAACTTCAACCCTACTGATTTTATTGGGAGGATTGTTTTTAATCTTTACCAAAATAGGAAGCTGGCGTATCATGCTTTCTGCTGTCATTGGAGCCGTAGTAATGGGGCTTATTTTCAACAGTGTTGTTGACGCTGGTTGGATTACACAAAGCAGTAAGTTCTATGGCTTAATGAGTACACATTATTGGCATCACTTATTAATAGGTGGACTTGCCTTTGGTATTGTATTTATGGCTACAGATCCAGTAACTGCATCACAAACCAATAGAGGGAAATGGATTTACGGATTTTTAATTGGGTTTATTTCAATATTAATCCGCGTGTTTAACCCTGCATATCCAGAAGGCGTCATGCTTGCCATTTTATTAATGAATGTGTTTGCCCCAACAATTGACCATTATGTGGTTCAAGGAAATATAAAACGCCGTCTAAGACGTCTTAAAGTAAAAAAAGTATAGCAATAATGGAAAAGACAACTGATAAAAATTCTTATACCCTACTTTTTGCCATTGGAATGGTTGTAGTGGTTGGCTCAATATTGGCTTTTGCTGCATCAGGATTTAAAGATAAAATAGATGAAAACAAGCGTATAGAAAAACAACTTAATATTTTGTATGCGATGGGTGTAAACGAGAATGAAGAGAGTAGCATGAGCTTTGTTTCAAAAGATATTGTTGAAGATGAGTTCAAAAAATATATTACCAAACAGTTTATAATCCAAGGAGATAAAATTAGCGAAGATAATAACGCTTATTTGCTAGACCTTAAAAAAGAACATGCTTTGGCTAAAGGTCCAAGCCATGTAAGACGCTTGCCTTTACTTATAGGAGAAAAAGACGGTATAAAATATTATATCGCACCAATAAGAGGAAAAGGTTTATGGGATGCCATTTGGGGTTATGTGGCATTAGATGAAAACATGGTGGTTCTAGGTGCGTTTTTTGACCATAAAGGTGAGACGCCTGGTCTGGGAGCCAATATTAATCAACGTTTTTTTATGGATGATTTTATTGGTGAATATTTATTTGACGAGTCTAATAACTTCAAAGGTATTAATGTTTCAAAAAGTAATGCAGACCCAAAAAACATGGATAAAAAAGACAATGAGGTAGATGCCATTGCAGGAGCAACTATAACAGGAGATGGTGTATCGGCAATGATTAAATCTGAATTGAGACTATACCTACCTTATTTCGAAAATTTAAAAAACTAATTTATGGGACTTTTATCAAAAAAAGATGCAAGATTAATACTAGACCCTTTAGCAGATAATAATCCAATAACCATTCAAGTATTGGGTATTTGTTCGGCATTGGCAATTACAGCAGAGTTGGAAGCTTCTATTGTTATGTCAATTTCTGTACTATTTGTGTTAGGTGTAGGGAATGTGATTATTTCATTGATGCGAAATATTATTCCATCAAAAATTAGGATTATAGTGCAGTTAATAGTTGTTGCAACACTGGTAATTATAGTAGATCAGGTACTAAAAGCCTACGCTTATGAGTTGAGTAAAACACTATCGGTATTTGTTGGATTAATTATCACGAACTGTATCATTATGGGACGCTTTGAAGCATTTGCTTTAGCTAACAAGCCTTGGCCATCTTTTCTTGATGGCATTGGAAATGCCTTAGGATATGGTCTCATTTTGGTAATTATTGGGTTCTTTAGGGAATTATTAGGATCTGGAACCTTACTTGGGTTTAAAGTTTTAGGAGATCCTATCGAAAAAACTGGAGTCTATGCTTTAGGTTATGAAAACAACGGATTTATGCTACTATCACCTATGGCACTTATAGTGGTTGGGATTATTATTTGGATACAACGCTCAAGGAATAAAGATTTATTGGAAGACGAACTTGTAGGACATTGTGATATATAATAAACAATGATACTAGAAGTCAATAAATAAGTTTTAAGATTACAATACATAAAAAAATGGAACACATAGAGTTATTTTTTAAATCAATTTTTATAGACAACTTAATATTTGCCACATTCCTTGGGATGTGCTCATACCTTGCAGTCTCTAAAAAAGTTACTACAGCGATTGGTTTAGGTTCAGCTGTAATATTTGTGTTGGCAGTAACCGTACCCTTAAACTGGTTATTGGATCAATATATTTTACAAGAAGGTGCATTGGCTTGGTTAGGACCTGAATTTGCAGAATACGACCTTAGTTTTCTGTCTTTTATATTATTTATTGCAACCATAGCTACTATGGTGCAATTAGTAGAAATAGTTGTAGAAAAATTTTCGCCAGCATTATATAATTCATTAGGGATTTTCTTGCCATTGATTGCAGTAAACTGCGCCATTTTAGGAGGGTCTTTATTTATGCAATCTCGTGAGATTGAAACCTTAGGATTAGCTTTTAATTATGGAGTGAGTTCTGGTATTGGTTGGTTTTTAGCAATTTTAGCTATTGCAGCCATTCGCGAAAAAATCAAATATTCAAATGTGCCACCAGCATTAAGAGGATTGGGGATTACATTTATTATCACTGGTTTAATGGCAATTGGGTTTATGAGTTTTGGAGGGATGTTGACTGGAGGAGATGAAGAAGCAAAAGAAGTGAAAACGGCAGTAATTGAAAGTAACCCAAGTGAAGATGAAATTAAGATGGCCAAACAAGTTAAAAAAACAAAATCAATAGCCGATAATAATATTAAAGTAATAAAGTAACATGATCTTAACCGTAGGTACATTAGGAACAGTCGTAGCCACAATAGTAGCTTTTTTAGTAGTGACATTGTTATTGGTAACATTGTTATTGTTTGTAAAACAAAAATTAGCACCTTCAGGCCCTGTAATGATTACAATTAATGATGAAAAGGAAATTGAAGTGGCTTCTGGCGATACACTGCTTACAACCTTAGGCAACCAAAAAATATTCTTACCATCAGCTTGTGGTGGAGGTGGTACCTGTCTTCAATGCGAATGTCATGTATTATCAGGCGGAGGTGAAGCTTTACCTACTGAAACGCCTCATTTCACAAGAAAAGAACTGCAAGAAGGGATACGTTTAGCATGTCAAGTTAAAGTAAAACAAGACATGGTAATTACTATTCCAGAAGAGGTATTTGGTATTAAAAAATGGGAAGCAACTGTAGTAAGAAATTATAATGTAGCTTCTTTTATTAAGGAGTTTGTTGTTGAAATTCCTGAAGATATGGGTTATAAAGCAGGAGGATATATTCAAATAGAGATTCCTCCTTGTGAAGTCAAGTTCGAGGATATGGACATTACTGCCCATCCTGAAGAGCACGAAACACCAGATAAATTTCAAGATGAATGGGACAAGTTTAAATTGTGGCCATTAGTAATGAAAAATACAGATACAGTTGAAAGAGCTTACTCAATGGCGTCTTATCCTGCTGAAGGTAAAGAGGTTATGTTAAATGTGCGTATTGCCACACCTCCCTTTGATAGAGTCAAAGGAGGTTGGATGGATGTTAATCCAGGCATAGCTTCTTCTTATATATTTAATCAAAAACCAGGAGATAAAGTTACAATTTCAGGACCTTATGGAGAATTCTTCATTAACGAATCTGAATCTGAGATGCTTTATGTAGGTGGTGGTGCAGGAATGGCACCAATGCGTTCGCATTTATACCACTTATTCAGAACTTTAAAGACAGGTAGAAAAGTATCGTATTGGTATGGTGGACGTTCTAAGCGCGAATTATTTTACTTAGATCATTTTCATCAATTGGAAAAAGATTTCCCGAATTTTAAATTCTATTTAGCATTATCTGAACCTATGGAAGAAGATAATTGGAAAGTAAAAGAAAATATTGATGCTCCTGGAGATGGTTTTGTTGGATTTATTCACAACTGTGTAATTGATAACTACTTAAATCATCATGAGTCTCCAGAAGATATCGAATTATATTTCTGTGGACCTCCATTAATGAACAAAGCAGTTCAAAAAATGGGAGAAGATTTTGGTATCCCAGATGAGCATATTAGATTTGATGACTTTGGAGGATAGATTGCTAAGCGATATTTGATTAAGCTTGTTATATCGTACTTGACGCGGAATCCACTTAAAATAGGAATCTCATAAAAATTTTTCTCAGACCTGTCAGGTTTTTAAAACCTGACAGGTCTTTTTTTGTTTTTGAGCGTAAATGGTTTATTTTGATTAAGAAGATAATTCATATTTAGGTCTTTCATCTTCAAATTCAAACAACCTTTTGTAATCCATCACATTTTTAATGTTATCCAATTCGCATAAAAAACTGATAACAGCACATAAACCATTAAATAAAACCGCTTTATCCGTCGGATTCTGTGGCTTTTCATTTTTATAATGTAACGGTAATTGGTAGCCACAAGTATTTAGGAATATGTTTTCAATTTTTAATAACTCTAATGGCGAATAGCCATTAAATTTTCGACCTAAAGCTTGATGCACTTTACCAACATAATTAAGTTCCAAAGCACCATGAGAATCTGATAGATGTTTCCAACTATCAGTATGATTCAAAATATTGCCGACGGCACATTGCTTACAACATTCTGGGTTTAATGTGTTATTATGAAACGCTGTGTAGAGTTTTCTTAAAGCCGATTCTAAACGAGGAGTCGTTTTCATAAGGTATTGTTTTTACCTGAAATTACTAAAAAGATTTATTTTAACTGTGAAATTATTCTTAAATTTTTCAAAAGCAAGTACGAATGAAGCTTTTACAACCGTTAGTTTATCATGAAGAATATTTTAAGAATTGTTGTTGTTTTAGTTTTGTTGGTAGTAATATTTCTGCAGTTTAAACCTGATGAAAAAGCAATCAAAACTATTGCTGCTGTTATTGAAACGCCTAGTTTAATAAACAAAGATAGTCTCACTATAAAATCTAGAATAAATACCCCTAATGGTTATAAACGTGTTGCATATACAAAAGGAAGTTTCCAAGACTATCTTCGTAATTATAAGCTAAAACCTTTTGGTGCTAAAATTATAAATTATGATGATACTGAATATTTCTGGCAAGGTGGCCATATTGGAATCTTAAATATCCCCGTACCAAAAAATGGCTTGCAACAATGTGCAGATGCTCTCATTAGAATTAGAAGCGAATACTTTTGGAAGATTAATCAAAAAGATAAAATTGGCTTCAACTTTACTAGCGGACATTATTGTTCTTGGAAACAATATGCTGAAGGTTATAGACCAATAATAAAAGGTAATAAGGTGTCGTTTAATAAAACTGCTTCAATAAATCACTCAAAAGAAAATTTCTATAAGTATTTAAACTTGATTTATATGTATTCTGGGACGTTGTCGCTTTATAATGAACTGCCTAAAATTAATGATGCCAAAAATTTAAAATTGGGTGATATGCTAATTAAAGGTGGTTCCCTTGGGCATATTGTTATGATTTGTGATGAGGTTGTAAATCAGAAAGGGGAGAAGTTGTATTTATTGTTTCAGGGCAATACACCCGCCCAAAGTGTTCATTTAGTTAAGAATTTAGAGGATGCTGTAATTTCACCTTGGTATAGCTTAAAAAAGGATGCTGTAATACCTGTTTCTAATTATACATTTATGAATTCTAAGTTTGTAAGATTTAAATAATTTCTTCTTTTATTTTCTACGCGTTTTAATAATAAAAATTGTAGCAAGAATAACTAATAAGGCACTCAATAGGTACCATAAAATATTTGTTGAAGTTTGTAACTCAATTGGTGAAGTATCACCAATTAACACCAATCCTGCCCAATATTGTGGCGAAACTGTTCTGCCTTCTGCTAAAGAAATATAGTCAAGCTTAGCTTTTTTAAGTGCTTTATCTTTGGCTAATCCATTAGAAATATTTTTATAAAACAAATCAATAATTTTAGCACTAGATTGTTCATCAATTTTCCAAAGGCTAGTTAAAATGCTTTCGCTCCCAGCATAGTTAAAAGCATGTGCTAAAGAAATCATGCCTTCTCCTGCCTGATAGGTTGGTTTTCCTGTTTCGCATGCTGTAAGTATTGCTAAATTTGAATTTAGATTTTGATTATAAATTTCATAAGTATAAAGAGAATTATCTTCGTCAGAACTGTTTTTAGCAAAAATTAAACGCGATAATTCTGGGGTTATATTATTTGATTCAGCATGGGTTCCTATATGAATTATTTTATGCTCATTAGCTTCGTTTGTAAATATTTGTTTGGAAGCTCTTTCATTTATAAAAAAGTCGCCATTAAATAATCTGGAATACTCTTTTGCCAAATCTACACTAAACGGTTGTGGTAGTAAACTAAGGTAAGTCTTGTCTATGGAAAGAGAATCAGTAATTGCCAAACTATACTCTTCCTTCATTTTAGTATTAAACTCAGGAGCAAAGGCCACAAAATCATTTTTATAGTCAATAATTTTTTTGGCTTTATCCAGTAATAATAAACTATAATTATAAGAAATAGTATGTTTTGCAAGAAGGCTATTGGTGGCTATCTCTTTAAATGAACTTATTCGTTTTGGTGTTAAACTTTCAAAACTTAAATTGAATAATTCACCATCAGGAATTATGATAATATTTTCAGTATTGATTTTGTTTTCTATGGGTTTCCATAACTGTTTATATAATTCATAAAGTTTTAAACTAGTGGTTTCAATATTTGATTGGTCTATGGATAATTGCGAAATATAAGCTAGTACATTTTTGGCGTCAAGTTTTAAAATATACTTGTCATTTGCAGTTATAACTACGCCATATAAACTTTCTTTAATAAACAAATAACGAATGGCGGTAGTGTTTTTAGGTATCTTTTTATATATACTATCTAATGGTTTTTCAATAGTGGCATAACGCATTTTATAATATTTTGGGTAAGCTGTTTTTAGTGTGTCTAAAAAGTTATGCCATGTATCATTATTTAACATTAATAATTCAAAATTTGCTTCCTTGTTGTTTTGCAATGCTCTTAGCTCATTTTCTCTATCGGCTATATGTTTTGGTATGTTGGAAAATGAAATATTAGGCTTTGTATTTAATCTAGCCCTTATTCTATTGTATAGCGCAGATTCATGAAGACTTATTGTTTTATCTAAATATGAAGTGTTATTGGTTAGATCGTACAATTCTAAATTTATTTTTTTTGCAAAATCAAAAACTGTTGTATTGTCTTCTATTAATGTGCTTATATCTTTAAACGAATTGATGGAAATTTTTTTTTCTTCAATGGCTTTAATAGCATTATCAACATCAGATAATATGTCTTTTAAAAATATACTATCTTTTGTTTCGGACAGGTGAAATTTAGATTGTGCATTTATAATATAAATTTCTGCTTTATCTTCCTCAAAATAAACCTTATCAATAGTTTTATCAGAATCATTTTTGCTATAAATTATTAAGCTTTTGTTAGTCCACATTAAGCTTTCTTTATACATTTTTAAATTGAAATATACTTTGGCGAATGTGAGCATTAAAGCATTTGTAAAATAATCTTTTTCTCCTTTGGTTTTATAAAAATAATCGTAGGCATCTTGAACTGTGTTAATAGCTTTTTCTTTGTCTCCAAATTTAGAATAGGCTAGAGCCAAATTCATAGTGTTATATAGTTTGTTTGAATCATAAGCATTAGGGTTTGATTTAGAGTAATTTAAATCGCTTAGTTCTCTGTACTCTAAAGCTTTATCAAATTCATTAGTTAAGTGGTAAATATTTGCATACTCATTATATAAAAATGCTTTGAGTTGAAAATTATCTCCTACTATTTTCTCTAAACTTGTACTTGCATTATCTAAATAGTATATGGCTTCTTCAAAATCTCTTCTTTGTATTTTTACTTCAGCAACAGATAAAGAAGCCATAAAATATTCTTGTGAATTTTCAGGAAAGTTTTTTTTAGTATAATCAAATGCTATTTTTGTAATAAAATCAGATTTTTCAAAATCGCCTAAATCATAGTAAAGTCCATTTAGGTTACTATATCCAATCATAAGATTCCTTTTTACACGGTTTTCTAGAGGATGGTTTTTCGTTTTTTCAAGAAATTTTTTTGCTAGTTGAATAGATGATTGAATTAAAAATTTTGCCTCTGTAGGTTTACCTTGATTCAATTTTATTAAAGACATATTTCCTTTAATAGCGGAGGGTAAGTATAGTTTATTTTCTTCGTTTTGTTCTAAATTTGGGATGTGCTTTAATGCTTTTTCAAAATAATAGATGGCACTATCTTGCTTAGAGGTAAAAAACATAAGAGCTCCAAACAAGTTGTAAACACGTGCTGTTATTTTAAATCTTGAATTTGGGTTATTAACTATTATACTATCAGCTTTTCTAATATGTGTATCTAGAAGCTCTACTTGTCCTAGTTTCATGCCATAATCTGCTAAATAATACGCGCTATTTAGTAAACTTGTAGCATCATTATATTTTAAAGCATGAGCTTTAGCTTTTTCACCATAATTATAAGCTTCTGGTAAATTTCCTATGTCTAAGCAAAGTTTAGAAAACTCAATATTGGCTAGATGAAGTGTTTCAGAATTTGAAGTGGATTTTTCAATATATAATAATAAATCTTTGCTGTCTGATTCAGCTTTATTAAAGTTATCTCTGATAATACTTATTTTCCCTAAAGGAAATATGTAATAAACTAATTCATGATAATTTTTGTTTTCTTTTAATTCTTCAACATCACTTTTTATAATTGATTCTGCTTGGTTTAATGAATCTTGCTCTATGAGTGTATTTATGCGCTCTATTTTAGTTTGAGCTTGAAACTTAAGCACACTAAAAAGAAGGATGACATAAAAAATGCACCTAAAATTTGTAATTTCATTAAGCATTTGATTAAAGGATTTAATCAGTAAGTTTTAAAATAAGTTCTTTAGCATCATTAGTATTACTTAAACCAATGTGTATTCTGGCAAGTTCTGTATTACCTTCCTTTAAATAAGCTAAGCCTAAATAATAATGAGCGTCGTTTATAAGTGGAAAAGTATCTTTTGATTGCACCGTTCTTTCTAAAAAAGGAATAGCATCAATCACATTTTTATTAGCTAAATGTGCTACTCCTAAAAAGTAATTTAAAGTATCATTTTCAGGTTTTCTTTCAACTAGAGCTTGCCATTTTTCAATAGCAATGTTGTAATCACCATGTTTGTATTTTACCATGGCATCATAAAAATCGAAATTATCGGTACTACTCATGGTTGTTGGTAAACCTGGGTCTGGTTTAAAATAATTAGTATAAAGCTTCTCGTTTTCAGGGGTGCTAAAAAACCAAATACTACCAACAGCAATAATAATAGCCGCCGCTGCTGCCATTTTGCTTAAATTTAAATACCTAACTGTTTTATCAACTGATTTTTTGATAAACGTTTTAGGGATATCTTCATGAAATTCATCAAGTTGTTCTTTTAAAGATTGGGTCTCGATACCCGTTAGCATCGTTTTAATATCTGCAACTTTAATTTTAAAATCATCATCAAGCTCAAGAAGTTGATTAAAATCTTTCAATTCTTGAGTCGTCATAGAACCGTTTATATAGCGTTCTATAATTTCTAATAATTCTTTTGATATGTCGCTATTATCTTTCAACCTTTAATTATTTTGAGGCTAAAACCATAGCACGTAATTTTTCCATACATCTGTACTTTTTATTACGGGCTGTGGTTTCTTCTATTTGTAATTCTGATGCAATATCTTTTAAAGATTTTTTATCAAAATAAAATGTACTTAATAATTGTTTGCATGGTTGTCCTAAATTTTTAAACGCAACCATTACCATTTTTAATTTATTATTTTCTAAATCTTCATTTTTATTTTGCTCTTCATCTTTAACAAAAGTCAATGCTTCATAATCTAAAGATTTTGAATTTTTAAAGGATTTAGATCTTAAAACATCCGTCCATTTATTTTTTGCAATTGTATATAAATAACCTTGCAACGCTGTATCGTTTTTTGGCGTGAATTTATCATTTTTGACATGTGTCCATACGGTAATAAACGCGTCTTGGTAAATATCTTTAGCATGTTCAACAGAACCACTGTTTTTCAGAATTAACACTTCTATTTTTTTGTAATTCGTTGTATAAAAATGTTTTAAAACATCTGATTCGTTTGATTTTATAGCAAAAACGAGTTCTGATTGACTTAATAAATGTAAAGACTTCCCCATGAATTAATAGCTAGAGGAAAGATACAATTATTTCATTTTGCACCAAATACTACACTACCAAATGGTTAATAATTCGATAATCTACTTTAGATTGATTTTTTATTTTATTTCTTTTCATAATTTAAATTTATCGTCGATCATAATTTTCTGTGGTGATATTATTTCCCGAGCTTATATTTTGTAATTATTATAGACATTAAAAGAGTTATAACGCTATATAATTTATTGATCTCATAAAGGTTTATAAAGCATCGTAATCGAATTAAAATGTCATCATATTCAGTTTTCAATGTTGTATTGCGTCCATTCTTGATCGTTCATTGAATTATCAATATTTGGATTATATAAGGCATCATTTGTTCCTATGTATTCATTATTGTTATTACCATAATAATAGCTGTTTTGACCTTCTACTTGATAGGTTTGACCAGTATTAGGGTTTGAAACGGTGCTTCTTTCCCAAACGCCACTATTTATGCTATTGGAATGTCCAGCATCAGTTATACCGTTTCTACGTTTCCAACTTTCATGATTGCTATCAGTTATAGAACTGTAAGTTTTGCCATTGTTTCTAATAGCTTGCCCTTGAGCATTAATTGCTGCCATACGTTGTTGGTGACCTGCATTACTTTGTTGCGATAAATTCGAATAATGTCTGTTATTGGCTTGAACCCATTTTGGATTTATTTGAAAGTTTACTAGGGCGTTTATAAGTGCCTTTTTAGCTTGCTCATAGTTGTCTTTTGGAGCTTCCATTGAATTAAATGTATAACCCCAATCCATGCCGCCTATAGTTGTATATTGATTTGTGAAATAACGAATAATCCCGATTGATTTGCCTCCATTTTTATCTTCCCATTCTGTGGCAATGCACTGATATTGTTTGTTTTCTGGACTAGACTTGAATAAATAGCTGTCAAACCGTTTGTCAAATTGTGCTAATTGGGGGATTGGAAACTGATTTACCAAGCGTAAACCTTGAGACTCTAAATAAGGTTTTAAATCTTCTTGGATGACTCTATTTATAGTTTTTGGAGGCTGTATAATGCTGCCTCCTTGTTTTGCATAATAATTTTGTTGTTGATTATTAGAGTAAAAATGCGATTTAAAACGCTCTCCGTAAACCTTCACACCATCATTAGATTCAAATAAAACACCTTCTTTTGCTTTATTACTCTTGTTCCATGTTGAAGGAATTGGCATAGTGCCAAGAGGCATACCAAACTTTTTACTCATTACTTTATAACCTTTTAACTTATTATAGTTTGATGTATTAGTTTTTGCAGTTTGATAATTTTGATTCTCGTTTCGATTCTCCTCATAATAAGTTTCAGAATCATAATCAAATTCTGCATAATCAGTATTTTCTTTTTGTTGTCCGCAGGAAAAAAATAAAACTGCTAAAAGAGATAAATAAGGAATTGAAGTTTTCATAATAAAAAGGGTTTTTACAGGTTATGTGATTATTATACCATCTCATCGAAACATTTATAAAATGTCATCATCAGTTCTTCTTTTATAGTATTTTTGTAGCATGGGTAAGCCATTAACAGAACAAGAATTACACAATCTGGCCATGAATCATGTTGGAAAAGATTTAGAGCAGCGTGGTTTTGAGTTTATTGCAGTAAATAGTAAACTTAAAAAACACCCTCAGTTTGTGTGTATAGACAAAAACAAACAATATTTTTTTGTTATAGTACGCGCAGTTATTTTACCAGAAAATCCTAATAATTATGATGTGGTTTGGATGGAGTCATTTAAAAACCATGCAAGAGAAAAAGATGCTAAGGTTTTGTACGCAGGTGTTGGTATTGGTAGTGTTGAAGGAGAAAAAGAGCCCATTTATTTAAATCAAGATTATTTGTTGGAGTATAATGGTATTCAAGTTTTAGAGACCAATTTGAATTAAAAAATCATATTTATTATTTATGCGGAATTTATTAGTTATATCCATAATTTGTGTTTTGTTTTCTTGTAAGGAAGAACCTAAAAACACAAAACTTGCGGGAACTGTTTTTGGAACTAGTTATTCTATTATTTATGACTCTGATGTCAATTATGAAACAAAAATTGATAGTTTGTTTTATGTGATTAATAAATCAATGTCAACCTATCAAGCTAATTCAGATATTTCAAAATTGAATAGAAATGAATCTTTTGAAATTGATGAACATTTTAAAAAAGTTTATGATGCTTCTAAAGAAATTTTTGGTCAAACAGAAGGCGCTTTCGACCCATCAATTGGAAATGTAGTTAATGCATGGAAATTTGGTGCAGAACATACTATTGATGTTATAGACAGTTTAAAAATTGATAGCTTAATGCAATATGTAGGCTATGATAAAACCTATAGACATGATAATACCATAAGGAAATCTAATCCTAATGTTTATATAGAGTTTAATGCGATAGCTAAAGGTTATGCCGTAGATGTAATAGGGGAATTTCTTGAATCTCAAAAAGTAAATAATTATTTAATTGAAATTGGAGGTGAAATAAGAGTAAAGGGAATTAATTCTGAAAAGCAAAGTAACTGGAAAGTAGGAGTAGAGGAGCCAAATTTTGAAGGAAAGCAATCTATATTAAAAGCTATTACCTTGCAAGATGAAGCTATGGCTACTTCAGGCACGTATAGGAAGTTTAAAGTTGATGAAAACGGAAATCGATATGCACATATAATTGATGCTGAAACAGGGTATCCTAGTAAAACAAATTTATTGAGTATATCAGTAATTGCTAATGATTGTATGACTGCCGATGCCTATGCTACAGCATTTAAATCAATGGGCATTGATAAAGTTAAAACGTTTTTGAAATCACACCCAGAACTTAAAGTGTTTTTAATTTTTGAGAATGATAATAAAGAATTGGAAACGCTTGCCTTAAATGGTTTTCCAGAGCGTTAATTATTTATAAACCACAGGAATTATTTCACCTTTAGCTAAGCAGTATTGGGTTATTTTTTCATCGGATAAAGTTGAGGTATAATCTACTACTTCTACTTTAAAACCAATACTTCTTAGTTTATCAAAATAATCAAGACCGTAAACGCGAACATGGTCGTACTGCCCAAATATTTTAGCACGCGCTTTTTTATCTGTGATGCTATCATCTTCAAAAGTAATTGCTCTGTTTAAATCCTGAGGAATTTGAAAAACACCCATGCCGCCAACTTTTAAAACTCGATATAATTCTTGCATTGCCTTCGTGTCATCTGGTATATGTTCTAAAACATGGTTGCATAAAATAACATCAAATTCATTATTTTTAAAAGGAAGGTTGCAAATATCTGCTTTAACATCTGCTAGCGGAGAATTTAAATCTGTGGTAACATAATCTAAATTGCGCATGTTTTTGAACCGTTTATAAAATGCTTGTTCTGGAGCAAAATGTAAAATTTTTAAGTTTTTTGAAAAGAAATTAGTTTCATTTTTAAGATATAACCAAAGTAATCTATGACGCTCTAAACTTAATGTTGAAGGCGATAACACATTGTCGCGTTGGTTGCCATATCCGTAAGGTAAAAATGCTTTAAAACGCTTTCCATCAATAGGGTCAATAAATTTATCACCTTTTAGAAAAAATGCTAAAACAGGACGTGCAATGTAGCTTAACCTTATAAGTAAAGGTCTAGGGATTATTTTTAGAATTATTTTGAAGAGTTTTTTCAAATTGTTTCGCAGAGATTCACAGAGAAATCACAAAGTTTCACTGAGGTGTATTAATAAATCGTTTGATTCCATTTTTTAAAAGTTTAGTGTTAAAATTCAATAATAGTCCCAATGGATAATCTCCCAACTTCATATATGTCAAAATTTGAGCAGAATGAACATCAGTAAATTGTTCAACAGTTTTTATTTCAACTACAATATTTTCAACCAGTAAGTCAATTCTATAACCATGGTCTAACCTAATATCTTTGTAAATAATAGGAAGAGATACTTCTTTTTTAACAGAATAGCCAAGGGCTTTTAATTCATAGAAGAGGCATTCTTGATAAGCAGATTCTAACAAGCCAGGACCAAGAGCTTTATGATCCTCAATAGTAGCTCCAATAATTTTTTCTGTTATTTTGTCCATTATTATATAAACTCTTTG
The DNA here is from genome assembly GCF_963976535.1 of uncultured Algibacter sp. NCBI lineage: Bacteria > Pseudomonadati > Bacteroidota > Flavobacteriia > Flavobacteriales > Flavobacteriaceae > Algibacter > uncultured Algibacter sp. The sequence goes on from NZ_CAXBLF010000009.1 coordinate 64,576, forward strand.
TGTTTCTCTGAGAAAACTCAGTGAATCTTCGTGTAATAGAAAATTTTAAAGCACCAAAGCTTTTTGTCTGAATTCATCTTCTTCGGTAGAAGTAATACCTAAAGCCTCATAAATATATGCAAAGGTTGAAAGCAATTCTGGTTTACCATTAATTAAAGCGACATCGTGTTCAAAATGGGCAGAAGGTTTATTGTCTTGCGTGGTAATAGTCCAACCATCTCTATGTTGTTTAATACGATGCGTTCCCATATTTATCATTGGTTCTATGGCTACTACCATACCTTCAACAAATTTTTTGCCTCTTCCTCGTTTTCCGTAATTTGGCATTTCTGGATCTTCATGCATTTTGCTGCCTAAACCATGACCGACTAATTCTCTTACTACACCATAACCATGGTCTTCACAATATTTTTGAATGGCATAACCAACATCGCCTACACGATTATTAGCTTTAAATTCTCTTATACCAACATATAAAGATTCTTTAGTTACCTGAAGTAATTTCTCGGTTTCAGAATCAATTTCACCTACCGCAAAGGTATAAGCATGATCACCGTAAAACCCATTTTTAAGAGCGCCACAATCAATAGAGACAATATCTCCTTCAACTAAAGGATCTTTGTTTGGAATACCATGAACAACTTGCGAATTAGGACTCATACATAGCGTATTAGGAAAATCATATAATCCTAAAAAACCAGGAATAGCTCCGTGGTCTCTAACACATGCTTCAGCAATTTTATCTAATTGAAGCGTTGTTACTCCAGGTTTTATAGCTTTTGCTAATTCCCCTAAAGTTTTTGATACTATTAAGGCGCTTTCACGCATTAATTCAATTTCCTCTGCTGTTTTTACTATTATCATACTTAAAAAATAATGGCAAAGATACTTAAAAAATTGTGTGTTGATAATTTTTATCGTTTCATGACCTATGACAGTTTTTTTTAGATTATAAATAGATAATTTTGTTTATTAAACTATGTGAATCATGTATAAAGTTGTTAGTGCAGCAGAGGCTGTTAAGGTTATAAAATCCAATAATAGAGTCTATGTTCAAGCAGCAGCGGCAGCTCCTCAGATCTTGATTAAAGCAATGACCGAACGCCATGAAGAATTACAAAACGTTGAGGTTTGCCATTTGCATGTTGAAGGGGAAGCGCCTTATGCTAATCCTAAATTAAAAAAAAGTTTTCATGTTAATTCATTCTTTATTGGAAGTAATGTTAGGCATACATTAGCTGCTGGTAATGGGTCTTATACTCCGGTTTTTCTAAGCGAATTACCCTTATTATTTAAAAGAAATATTTTGCCTCTGGATGTGACTTTAATTCATGTGTCTGTCCCAGATAAACACGGGTATTGCTCATTAGGTGTTTCGGTAGAAGCAACATTAGCCGCAATAGAAAATGCAAAAATTGTTATTGCTCAAGTAAATCCTCAGATGCCAAGAACTCATGGCGATGGCATTATTCATCATACAGAAATAGATTTATTTGTAGAATGTAATGAGCCAATACCTGCACATGCTTTTGGATTACCTTCTGAGGTTGAAAATCAAATTGGAGATTATGTGGCAAGTTTAATTGATGATGAAAGTACCTTACAAATGGGAATTGGGTCTATACCAAATGCTGTTTTAACTCGACTCACAAATCATAAAAATTTAGGTTTGCACACAGAAATGTTTTCTGATGGTGTGATAGATTTAATTTTGAACGATGTTATAAATGGGAATTTTAAAAATATTAGCCCTGGTCGTGCTTTAGCTACTTTTTTAATAGGGTCTAAACGCTTATATGATTATGTTGATGATAATCCTTTTGTAGAGATGAGGGCGTCTGATTATGTGAATGATGTTTCAATAATTAAACAAAACCCTAAAATGGTGGCCATAAATTCTGCTATTGAGGTAGATTTAACAGGACAAGTATGTGCTGATTCTATTGGTGCAAAAATGTATTCTGGTGTTGGTGGTCAAATGGATTATATTAGAGGCGCTTCGCTTAGCGAAGGAGGAAAGGCGATTATTGCATTACCATCTATAACAAAAAAAGGTATTAGTAGAATTGTACCAAGTTTAAAACCTGGCGCTGGGGTGGTAACTACAAGGGCACATGTACAATATGTAGTTACCGAATATGGTATTGCAAATTTATATGGAAAAACAATTAAACAACGCGTTAAAGCATTGGTTGATATAGCACATCCAAATCATAGAGAATCTATTAATAAAACTTATTTTGAATTAATTTAAGAGTTATTTAAATAGATTCCAAAAACCTTTTTTATTTTCAGGAATAGGCGGTGAAGAATTTGTTAGCATTTGATAAACTTCGCCCCAACCTGGGAAGCCTCCTATGTTTCTATCATCAATAAACAAATCGGCATTAATCTTTCTGCTAATATCATCTGTGTATTCTTCTTCCGAAAAACTTTTATTTACGGCATAAAAATGAATGCCATTTTCTTCACAAAAAGAAACAGCTTCATTTAGTTTATCACCAGATCGATAGGTCCATAAAATAAGACGATGACCGTCTTCTTGTAACTTTTTTAAGGTTTCAAAAGCAAACAAAATGGGTTTGCCTATTTTTGGGTAAGCATCTTCAACAATAGTACCATCAAAATCTATAGCAATAATACGTGTATCGTTAAAATTCATTCAATCTAAGGCATTAATTAACTGTAAAGTTAAACTTTTTATTTTTTTGTTAAACCAACGCATGCTGGGTCATGGCAGCTGGTTGTTCAATATTCATAAGTTTTAATATAGTAGGTGCCATATCGCCTAAAATACCATCTTTAATTTCGGTGAGTTCATTATCAATTAAAATAACAGGAACAGGATTTGTAGTATGTGCGGTATTTGGAGAGCCATCAGGGTTTATCATGGTTTCACAGTTTCCATGATCTGCTATAAGAAGTGTAGTATAACCATTATTTAAAGCTGTGGTAACAACATCTTTTACACATGCATCAACAGCTTCACAAGCTTTTATTGCTGCTTCCATAATACCAGTATGCCCAACCATATCACCATTTGCAAAATTTAAGCAAACAAAATCAACTTCTCCTTTTTCAAGTTCTGGAACTAGAGCATCTTTTAATTCGTATGCGCTCATTTCTGGTTTTAAGTCGTAAGTTGCAACTTTTGGTGAGTTTTTAAGGATACGAGATTCTCCCTTAAAAGGTGTTTCTTGTCCGCCTGAAAAGAAAAATGTAACATGAGGATATTTCTCAGTTTCAGCAATTCTAATTTGTTTTTTGCCATGTTTAGCCAGCACTTCACCAATTGTTTCCGTAATATTATCTTTATTAAAAATAACTTTTACACCTTCAAAAGCATCGTTATAATTTGTTATGGTAACATAATATAAGTCGATTTTTTTAGTGTTATATTCTGGGAAATCTTTTTGACTTAACATTTCTGTTAATTCACGGCCTCTATCTGTTCTAAAATTAAAAAAGATAATAACATCATCCTTTTGAACTTTAGCAATAGGTTCATTGTTGTTATCTGTAATGATTAAAGGTTTGATAAATTCATCAGTAATATCGTTGTCATAATTTGCCTGAATTGCCGATGTAGGATTTGTTATTTTTGTGCCAATTCCATTTATAATACCATCATAAGCTAGTTTTACCCGTTCCCAACGTTTATCTCTATCCATGGCATAATAACGCCCAGTTATGGTTGCTATTTTTGTGTTTGTGCCTTTAATATGATTTTCTAAATCAGCCACATAACCTTTACCTGACTTGGGATCTACGTCTCTACCATCTGTAAAAGCATGAACAAAAGAATTTACTCCAGCTTTATTTGCTGCGTCAATAAAACCTTTTAAATGGCTAGTGTGTGAATGAACACCTCCATTACTTAATAATCCTAAAAAATGAACGTTTTTCTTATTATCTGAAGCATATTTCAATGCATCAATTAAGACTTTTTCATCTTTCAATGTATCTTTTTCTATAGCTAAATTAATTTTTGCTAAATCTTGATATACAATTCTTCCTGCGCCTAGATTCATATGTCCCACTTCGCTATTTCCCATTTGTCCTTCAGGTAAACCTACATGTAAACCATCTGTACGAAGTGTAGCGTAAGGGTATTTTTTATATAATGAATCTATAAATGGAGTTTTGGCGTGATCGATAGCTGAAACCTTAGGATCTGGAGAATTTCCCCAACCGTCAAGTATCATTAAAATAACTTTTTTGTTCATTTTTTTGTTAAAATTTAAAACCAAACAAAGATACGTAAGTTTCTAATAAAAGGAACTAATAAAACCTTTGAAAAGCCTTGTTTTTATGGATTTTTACATTATTTATTAAAGAAAACGATTTCGTTAATAATGTGTGAAATAAACGTTAAAAATGTGTTATAAATGTTTTTGTGTGTAACAGATTGAATTTATTATCGTCTATTTAGTATATCAAAAAACGTAAATCAATAAATCAAATTAAAATCTTTCATCATGAAAAAAACAATCATTATTTCCGCAATCGCATTATGCTTTTCAATTGTATCAGTAAATGCAACCCCTGTAAATTCAACTGTTAATTACGAAGTAGAAACTTTTTTTAAAGTGAATTCCTTTTGTGTGTCTATTGCTAAAGGCGATTTAGAAACTGTTCAAAAGCTTATTAGTAGAGGCGCAGATGTTAATGCAAAATCTAATGGCATGACTCCAGTTATGTATGCTGCAAAGTATAACAGAACGGATATTTTAAAACTTTTAATTGTACACGGAGCTAATTTAAAAGCAAAGTCTGATAAAAAAATGACCGCTTTAAAATATGCGCAAATACATGGAGCAAAAGATGCTGAAGCTATTATTGTAAATGCAATAGGAGAAGTAAAATCTAAAAAAAGAAAATAATTATAAAACTTATAATTATTTGAGTTAGTCACTCTTAAAAAAGGTCTCGTTTATCGAGGCTTTTTTGTTCGATACCATTTTAAAATTAAATTGGAATTACTGATTTTTATATTTTTCAATTGCTGCTTCAATTTTTTCAATTCTGCTGTCGGGGTCAGGGTGGGTGCTTTGCATTTCTGGAACACGATTTGGACCAGCAGCATCTTTTAAAATTTTCATGACACCAATCATTTCTTTAGGATTATAACCAGCCTTAATCATAAATTTAACACCAAGGTCATCACTTTCTAATTCATCATCTCTTCCATTAGTAAGTAATGTATTTTGTCCAATGCCATTTACTAGTCCTCCCATGTCTGCGCCTACTGAGCCTGCTGTAGATAGTCCTTGCCAATACTCGCTTTCTGCAATCCGTTCTGCACTATGTCTTCCTAAAACATGTCCAACTTCGTGTCCTAATACACCTGCTAATTGGTCTTCGTTTTCTAATTTGGAAAAAAGGGCATGAGTAATAAATATTTGCCCTCCAGGTAATGCAAAAGCATTAATGGTGTTTGGATCAGCTAGTAAATGAAACTCGTATTTATAAGGTGTTTCTTTAGCAATGCTATTGTTTATTAATTTGTTTCCAACATTATCAACTAAAGCTTGATATTGAGCATTTGGATGTAAACCACCATGCTGTTGCGCCATCTGTGGAGCGCTTTGTAAACCAATAGCAATTTCTTTGTCAGGAGTCATTGATATGGTTTGAGTTCTGCCTGTATAAGGGTTAACTTCTTGTTGGCTACACCTTTTGAAAACAAAAAACAAAGCTATTGCTGCGCCAATTAATAATCGAAATTTTAGATTTCTTCCTCTCATTTAAAAAAAATTTTGTAACTAAAATTACGAATTTTTAGTTTATAATTATTTGACACTTGTTTTAAAATTAAGTCACTTATAGTACTTTATACATTAAAAAATGCAAACCAATATCCTTTATATTGAATGATTCACCATTAATTTGATATCTATTCTTTTTGTAAAAATTCACTGCATTTTCTCTTGCGTTGCACCAAATTATTTTTGCATTTTTGTCTTTAAGTAAAGTTTCTCCGTGTTTTAAAATAATTTTGCCTAAACCTTTGCCTTGATATGGTTTTAAAATAGCCATTCCTCTGAGTTGAAATTGCTGTTTTTCAGGAATATTAGGGTTGGTGTTTTTAAAAAAGGAACAAATACCTATCAAATTTTCTTTTGCAAAAATCCCTAAATGTATGGTGGTTTCAAGATCGTCTCCATTAAAAACGCAAGATTCAATGGGTTTTCCTATTCTTAAAACAGAATGTCTTACAGAGTAAGTTTCCTTTGAACTAATAATTTTTATTGTATAACTTGAAGTACTGATAATTTTTTTGATTTTAGTATTCTTCAAAATTAAATATATTTTGAGGAATTATTATCTTCACTTAAAACATTTTTATGGCATTTATTTTTAAAATTTTAGAAAAGGATAAGATACATTCAGTTATTCCTTTGGTTCAAAAGCTTAATGGGAATCAAGATTCTGATGCCATTTTAAAACAACGTTTTTCTGAAATGATAACGCAAAACTATGAATGTGCGGTTATTTATGATAGTGAAAAGCTTATTGGTGTCTGTGGATTGTGGTATTGCACTAGGCATTATTCTGGAAAAAGTGTAGAACCAGATCATGTTTTTATAGATGATAATTATAGAGGACAAGGTTTAGGGAAGCGATTTTTTGATTGGATTTATAATTACGCGAAAGCTAAAGGGTTCGAAGCTATAGAGTTAAATACATACGTTGCAAATTCACCGTCTCACAAATTTTATTTTAATGAGGGCTTTAAAATTTTGGGGTATCATTTTTTGAAAAAGCTTTGATTTTTTATTGCACTAAAAGGAAGAGATTATATATATTTGCAACCGCTAATGCGAGAGTAGCTCAGTTGGTAGAGCGTCAGCCTTCCAAGCTGAATGTCGCCAGTTCGAACCTGGTCTCTCGCTCTAAAAGTCTCATCATAACGATGGGACTTTTTTTAGTTTGTTAAGTTAATAATGTATAAGAAAGTAAGGTGAGACTTTTATCTTGAGCGCAGACGAAGGGAACCTAGTCTCCCGCTCAAAGCTTTATAGAAATTTGAGGCTTTTTTTGTTTTTTCATTAAATAGTTTTTTTGTAAAAAGGAATTACTATAATTGTTCAAGTTTAAGAAACAAAATTGTCAAAAAACAACTGTATTTGTCTTTTAATAATATAAATTTGCAACGATAAGAAGTTAATTATTTATATAATCTACACCATTGGAAAATAAAAAAGCAATAAAATTAATCGATAAAATTCTTAAGAACCTAGATAAGACAGGGATCAATACAGATAAATTAGTCGATGATATCAAGGAATTAAGAACATATGCTTTAGAAGCGCAAATTCCTTTAGTAGTAAAAGTACTTAGGCTAACTTATGAACATATAGAAGGAAATGAATCATTTCTTATTCCTATGCTTGATGATGAGCCTATTGATGAAGATGGTACTGTTGTGGCAAGCAATGATGCATCTCCAGTAGAAAGTCTTAAGTACTTAATTTCTCTTATAAGAAACCTTAACAACAAAGCAAATATTGCTGACCTAAAAGAGTATAGAGATCTTTTGAATAATTATTAAGACTCGATTATACTTTACGATATAAATAAAGCCTTGACAAAAATTTTGTCAAGGCTTTTTACAATAGCAATTCAATTATTAAAGGTTAAAATGAAAAAACAAAGTTTAATTGAAATTGCTTACCCGCGTTAGGGATTTCTATGGTTTAACCAAGAGAATATTCGTAATTTTTTTGATCCATTCTCAGTAAAAGATTAATTGAAAATTCACACCTCCCTTAATCCCTCCTTATTAGGAGGGAAACTGTT